>DAOLDO010001288.1:0-1716 GCA_035327325.1 Chloroflexaceae bacterium
ATCGGCGTGGCCCCCAGCCCCACCTCGACCGGCCCCTGGACCCACAGCCCGACGCCGGCCGTCGAGCCCCACGACGCCGACTGCTGCTCGGGCGTGCGGCGCAACGTCTTCGACCCCGAGGTGCTGCGCACCGACGGGGCGGACTACATCTACTACGGGAGCTACTTCGGCGGCGTCTCGGTGCGGCAGCTCTCCGAGGATGGCCTGACCAGCGACCCGGCGACCCAGAGCAACGTGGCCGTGGCCAACAAGTACGAGGGGCCGGAGGTCATCTACCGCGACGGCTACTACTACCTGTTCGTGTCGGCCACCGACTGCTGCCGCGGCCCGCTCACCGGCTACAGCGTCTTCGTCGGCCGCTCGACCAGCCCGACCGGGCCCTTCCTCGACCGCGACGGCATTGACCTGAACGACGACGAGGGGCCGAACGAGGCCGACCCGACCACGGGGCGCGTCGGCGGGACGCCCGTGATCACCATGAACGGCAACCGCTGGGTCGGCGTGGGCCACAACACGGTCTTCCAGGACTTCGACGGCCAGTGGTGGACGATCTACCACGGCATTGACCGGCACGAGCCCTTCTTCGCGGACGCGGTCAACATCTTCCCCAGCGGCTGCGGGCACGAGGAGCAGCCCCCGCCGGCCGACGACCGCTGTGGCGACCTGAACAAGCGCCCGGCCCTGCTCGACCCGCTCGACTGGGACGGAGGCTGGCCCGTGCTGCGCGGCGGCCTCGCCCCCTCGGACGGGCCCATGCCGGCGCCGGCGGCTCAGCCGGGCGACGAGACGGCCTACAGGACCGTGTGGGCGCCCGAGCAGCGCACCCGCGGCCTGCTGCCGCACTACAGCGACCAGTTCAACCGGCCCTGGCTCGACACCACCTGGAGCTGGGTGCGCCCGCCGGCCGCGGGCAGCTACGGGATCGAGGGCGGCACGCTGCGCTTCAACACCCAGGCGGCCGACCTGTTCGTCGCGAGCAACAACGCCTCGGTGCTGACCCGGCCCGCGCCCCAACAGGACTACATCGTCGAGACGCGGGTCAGGCTAGACGTGCCGGACGAGGGCTGCTGCTTCAACTTCGTGCAGGCCGGCCTGGTGATCTACGGCGACGACGACAACTTCATCAAGCTGACCCACGTCTCGATCTGGAACACGCGCCAGACCGAGTTCGCCAAGGAGGAAGCCCCGGTGCCCTTCGGCTACCCGCGCTACGGCAACACCGTGGTCGGCGCGCCGGGCGAGTGGACCTACCTGCGCATCGCCGTGGAGCACGGGGGCGACGAGGAGCTCTACACGGCCTACACCAGCCTCGACGGCAAGCGCTGGACGAAGGGCGGCACCTGGGCCCACAGCCTCGGCGACGACGCGCGGATCGGCCTGGTCTCGATGGGCGGGTCGGGCTTCACGGCCAACTTCGACTACGTGCGGGTGTACCGGATGAGGTGAGCCCGAAAGACCCGGAGACAAGGAGACCGGGAGCGCCTATCGGCAGCGATAGGCGGCTCCCGGTCTCTTCATCACCAGCGCGAGCGGGCGCGCTAGATGTGGATGGCGGCCCCGTGGACCACGGCGTGTACGGCCTCGCCGATGGCCTCGTAGAGGGTCGGGTGGGCGTGGATGGTGCCGAGCATGCTCTCGCCGGTGGCCTCGTGGGTGAGGGCCAGGCCGCCCTCGCTGATTATCTCGGCGACCGCGGGCCCGATCATTTAGAGGCCG
>DAOLDO010001289.1:0-1715 GCA_035327325.1 Chloroflexaceae bacterium
AGCCGGTCGTCCCTGATCGTGCGGCGGGCCTGCTCCAGCGGGTTGCCCTTGAAGTCGTACGCGAGGGTCTCCAGCAGGCCCGCCTCGTCGTAGTGCGCGACGAGCCGGCCCAGGGCGTTGCGGAGCCTCGCCGCGTCCCGGTCGCCCGCGTCGCCGTCATCGCCGTAGTGGAGCCGCTCGCGCAGGGTGAGCTGGTCGCCGGCGCGGTCGCGCGCCCAGAGCTCGCTCAGCCGGCCCAGCTCGTTGTAGCGGCGCAGGGCCAGGCTGCCCTTGCTGTCGCGGTGCTCGACCGGGTTGCCCAGGGCGTCGAGGACTGAGCTGCGCCGCCCGGCGTCTACGCTCTCCACGGCCAGGGCCCGGTCCAGCAGGTCGTAGTGGTAGCTGAACGCCAGGCGGCCCAGGGCGTCGGTGACGGCGCGCAGGTTGCCTCTGATGTCGTAGCTGAAGCGGGTGAGGTGCCACTGTGCGGCGGACGGCCCGTTGCGGGCCACGGCGCACACGGCGCGGCCCAGGGCGTCCAGCACGACGCTGGCAGGGGTGAAGTGGTGCTCGGCGGGCGCGCCGGCGCCGCCCGGGTGGGTCAGCTCCGCCAGGTCGTTGGCGTCGTAGGTGTAGCGTTCCCAGGGCGTCGGCGCGAAGCCGCCGGGCGCGTCGCTCGCCGCCAGCCCGGCCGGGGTCAGGGCCAGGGCCTCGGCGCCGGCCGGGCGGCCGAAGACCACGCGCTGCTGCGAGCCGTCGGGGCCGCGGGTGCGGACCACCTGGCCACGCGGGTCGTAGAACAGGCTGGCGCGGGCGCCCCGCGCCGCCTCCGCCTCGGGCTGGAACGCCCAGCCGGCCGCGAAGAACGGCTCGAAGCGCTCGACCACCCGGCCCTTGTTGTCGAAGCGCTCCCAGCCGCTGACCACCACGCCGTCGTCGGCGCGCCGGCCCACGGCGGGCTCGGGCGCGCTGCCCGGCGCGGCGCCCAGGCCGGCGTCGTCACCCTGCGCGCCGAGGACCAGGTCCGCGGCCTGGGCGCGGGTCTGGACCAGGCGGCCGAAGCCGTCGGAGTACTCGCGGGACTGGATGAAGCGCTCCGGGAAGCGCCTGGCCTCCTCCACCGGGTCGGCCGGGAACAGGGCCGCCAGCTCGGCGTCGCTCAGCGCGGGGCGGCCGGCCTCAGCGCGGCGGGCGTTCTCCTCCTCGACCAGGGCCGAGCGGTGCTGGACGCGGCGGTAGGTATGCACGTAGATCGGCGCGGGGCCGGCGCCGCCCGCCTCGGCCCGCAGAAAGTCGTAGGCGTAGCTGATCTCGGCCGTCTCCGCCGTGCCGCCCTCGGCGGGCCGCCCCGGCTCCTCGCGGCCGGCGACGAACTGGCGCTCCGGCAGGCCAATGGGGCTATAGGTGACGCAGGTGCTGGCGCCGTTCGGCTCGGTCACGCGCCACGGCTGGAGCAGGCGCATGTTGTACGCCGCGCCGACGGTCATCCCCCTGGCGTCGGTCACCGCGACCGGCAGCAGCTCGTGGGCGTCGTACACAATCCGCGTGTCGTGGCCCCTGGCGTCCCTCGTGACGAGGGGCAGGCCGCGTGGCGAGAGGCGCTGGCGCAGCGTCGCGGTTAGGCACGGTTCATTCCTGCTGTACAGTCTGGTGCCGCCGCAGACCTCACCCCCCGGCCCCTTCTCCTGCAGGAGAGGGGGAGCCGAATGCCGAAGGCATCCTCGCAGAGTGCGGAG
>DAOLDO010001290.1:0-1714 GCA_035327325.1 Chloroflexaceae bacterium
ATCAGGATCTCGCTAAGTTGATAAACTCCGCAGTGGCGCGTACATATATACCCGAGGGCGAGATCGAGATCGCCATCGCTGTCGAAGTCGGCCACGGTCAGGCTTTCCGTGAGGGAGATGTTTAAGAGCACAGGCTCCGCGAAGTAACCGGCTCCCGTGTTATGGATGATGGCGATATTTCCTGGCGACCAGACGATTATGTCAAAACTTCCATCGCTATTCATGTCCCCGAATGCCACATCCCGAGCAAAATCAACGGGCGCCTGGTACTCTCGGGACGCGCCCCCCGCTCCGTCGTTAAAGATGACCCTGCCGCCATTGAACGCATAGTCGAGCACGCCGTCGGCATCCAGGTCGCCGAGCACGACCGAGCTGACCGTCTCGCTGTTGGGTAGCTCCGGCCCTGCCGCAAAGGCCCCGGCGCCTGTGTTTCGATAGACCTGGAGGAGCGCCTGAGGCCGAGCGACGAGCACATCGAGATCGCCGTCGCCGTCCAGATCGCCGAGAGCGAAGGCTCGCCCGCCGGCCGGCAGCGCGCTCGCGGTATATGCCTGCCTGTTGTTAATAAACACCTGATTGCCGCCGACAATATCGAGCCGGCCATCCCCGTTCACATCGCCAACGAAGGGCCGCTGCCCACTACTCGTGCCGGTTGAAAGTTCGGGGCCGGCTGCGAAGGTGCCGTTACCCGCGTTGAAGTACAGCTGCAAGCGGCCATCAGTGGAGCCAAGCACGAGATCCAGATCGCCGTCATTGTCGAGATCGCCGGCGGCCGGCGGCTCGCTGGCGGGAAGCTCGTCGAGGGCCACGAAGTCTTGCGCCTGCGCGGCGGCCGGCGCCGGCGGCGCGGCCACCGGCAGCAGCGTGAGGGCGAGGGCCAGGAGGGTCATCAGGCAGATCGGCGTGCTTCGGCTCATGGGGCTCCTCCTGGCTGTCTCGGCGCGCCGCCTCCCCAGCGGGCGCCACGGCGGGCTACGTACCGCTCGCGGGGGCCGCCGGCGCCGCCTCGTCGAGGGCCGCGAGGTCGCGCCTGGCGCCGAGGCGCGCGAACGTCGCCCGGGCCTCCCCCCGCAGCGCCGCCGCCCGCTCCGGCTCCCTTTCGGCGAGGGCGCGGGCCCAGGCGCCACGCGCCCGGGCGGCCTCGTAGGGGTCGTACTCGTCGAGCAGCGCCACGGCCTGGCCGAAGAGCGGCGCCGCCTCGTCCAGGCGGCCGCCCGCTGCGAGCACCTGGGCGAGGACGCGCAGGCCCCGCCCCTCCTCGCGGGGCTCGCCCTGCTCCCGGGCGAGGTCGAGGGCGCGCCGCGCCTTCGCCTCCGCCCGCCCGGCGTCGCGCTCGACCACGGTCAGCGCCTGCCCGCGGTAGATCTCGGGCAGCTGGTGGAAGCCCTCGCCGAGGCTGGCCGCAAGCTCCTCGGCCCGCGCGAGGGTGCCGGCGGCGGCGTCCAGCTCGCCCCTGGCGATCTGCAGGTCGCCCAGGCTCGAGAGGGCCATCGCCTGGTACTCGCGCAGCTGGTGCTCGCCGGCGAGGGCGACGCAGCGACCGAGGCGCTCCTCCGCCACGGCGTCGTCGCCGCGCTGGGTGGCCAGGGTCCCGAGGAGCAGGGCCAGGTGGGCCTGGCGCTCGACGTTGCCGGTCGCCTCGGCGCAGGCCAGGGCCCGCCCGTAGGCCGCCCCCGCCCCCTCCCAGTCGCCGGCGTAGTCGCTGTCAATGCCG
>DAOLDO010001291.1:0-1710 GCA_035327325.1 Chloroflexaceae bacterium
CGGCGGTTGTATCAGGCCAGCATGGCCTCGTAGATCAGGGCGTGCTTCTCGAGGTAGAAGTACTCGGGCGGCAGCCAGGCCGCGATGGCGATGATCGCGTCGCGCTCGAGCAGGATCGCGCCGAGGGTCGCCCGCTCGGCCTGCAGGTCAAAAGGTACGGAGCGATCCACTTGCCCCTCCTGTCCCACGTCCGTCCCCCGTCTCTCCCCAGGCTTATCCACAGCATGTGGAAAACCGGGGTAGAAAGGCGATGTGCCGCGGCTTGACGCCGCGGCACATCGCTGGTCGGACGCTGTTCAATTGTAGCACATACGGTCTAGGGGCCAGGGGCTACGCCTCGGGGGCGGGCTCCTCGGCCGCGGGGGCGGGCTCCTCGGCCTCGGGGGCAGAGGGCTCCTCGGCGGCGGGCGGGGGGCCGCCCTCGCCGTGGACGACCACGTTGACCACGGGCTCGACGCCGGCCACGAGCCTGATCGTGACGGGGAAGGTGCCGGTGCGCTTGATCGGCTCGTCGAGCTCGATCTTGCGGCGGTCGAGCTCGATCTTGAGCTGGTCCTCGATCCGCTCGGCGATGTCGGCGCTGGTGACCGAGCCGTAGAGCCGGTCCTGCTCGCCGACCTTGGCGACGAAGGTCAGGGTGACGCCGTTGAGGCGAGAGGCGAGGGCCTCGGCGTCCTTGCGGGCGGCGTCGGCGCGCTTGCGCTGGGCGGCGAGGCGCTCCTCGGCCTGCTTGATCTGGCCGCGGGTGGCGAGGACGGCGAAGCCCTTGGGGATGAGATAGTTGCGACCGAAGCCGCCAGAGACATCTTTCAGCTCGCCCGCTTTGCCCAGGTGGTCAACATCCTGGACCAGGAGCACTTTCATTTTGGCGCCCACAAGACCACTCCTCAGGGTAGCTACCGTCGAAAGCAACGGCGGGTATCTTACCACAGAGGCGGCGATCCCGTCAACGCGAGCGGCGCCGCATGAGCGCGGGCAGGAAGACGGCGGCGCCGATCAGCAGGGCGACGGCGATCAGGGCGATGGGCAGCCAGGGCGTCTCCATCTGCTCCGAGGTGACGGGGGCGGCCGCGGGCTCCTCGACCGCCGTGCCGTCGCCGAGGAAGGCCAGGTCCTCGCCCGCGCTGGCCAGGGGGGCGGTGCGCGAGCAGAGTCCGGTGCTGATCTGGCCCTCCTGGGCGTAGCCGTAGACGAGGTAGTCCTCGCCCTGGGTGAAGGCGTAGCCGCAGCTGGCGCTGTTGTCCGAGGTGACGATGGTGAGCTGGGAGCCCTCGGGGCCCTTCCAGGTCTGCTGGACGTCGAAGGTGACGAGGACGGCGCCGGTGGACGGGTTGGCGGGGCTGACGCTGTTGACCGTGCCGGCGAACACGGCGACGGCGCCAGCGCTGGCCTCGGCGGGCGGGCCGGGCTGCATGCACGAGCAGGCGTAGGTCACCCTGGGCTGGTGCAGGGCGGCGGCGCCAAGGAGCACGACCAGGGCCAGGGCGAGAGTCAGGCGGCGTATGATCAGGCGGGCCATAGGGGTTCCTCCGCGGGGGTCTCTGCTTCGGGGACACGCAGGTACAACGCCGGGCAGGCCGATCTGGTTCCCGCGGGTGACGTAGTGGTGCTCCGGCGGGGGCGCCCACGCTGGGGCGCCCTTACGTCCGGATCCAGGCGGGTGCGGGCGATCACGCCGGGGCGCCCTTACGTCCGATCCGGGCGGGTGCG
>DAOLDO010001292.1:0-1709 GCA_035327325.1 Chloroflexaceae bacterium
CGGCGGCCTCGCCCCTCGCCCCGCCGGCCTTGGCCGACCGCGACACCCTCCAGGCCGTGCGCGAGGCCCTGCGGGACAGCCTGCCCGCCGAGCTGCTCGACCCCGTCGCCCCCGCCGCGACCCGCGACCCCGAGGTCCTGAGCGTGCTGCGGGCCGCGATCGGCGGCCAGGTCGAGCGCGGCTACGGCCCCCTGCGGGGCCTGCCCACCGACGAGGCCGCGCTGCTGCGCCTCTTCCAGGACGCCCTGGGCTGGGGCCCGGCCCAGCCCTACCTCGACGACGAACGCGTGCAGGAGGTCAAGATCGTCGGCGACCTGATCCTGGTCCAGGAGGAGGGCGCCGACTTCACCCTGGCGCCCGAGCGCTTCGCCGACCCTGGCGAGGCCCTCGACCGGGCCATGCTGCTCGCCACGCGCCTCAACGTGCCCCTCGACCGGGCCAGGCCCCAGGACACCCTGCCCCTGGCCCACGGCACCCGCGTCCACGTGACCATCCCGCCCTGCACGCCCGCGGGCACCGGCCTGATATGCATCAGGCGCGGGCGCCGGCGCCCCTGGGGCCTCGACGACGTGCTCGGCCGCGGGAGCTGCTCGCCCGCCGTCGGCGACCTGCTGCGCCTGCTCGTGCGCGCCGGCTGCTCCTTCCTGATCGCCGGCGAGACCGGCTGCGGCAAGACCGCCCTGCTCGAGGCCCTGGTCAACTCCTGGCCGGGCGAGCCCCACGTGGTGACGATCGAGGACAACACCCTCGAGATCAACGTCCGCCACAGGGCCTGGACCCGCGAGCTGGTGCAGACGGCCGTCGAGCGGGGCGCCTTCGGGCGCGCGGCCCGCGAGGTCCTGCGCCAGACGCCCACGGTCGTGGCCCCCGGCGAGACCCGCGCCGAGGAAGCCGGTGCGATCCTGGCCGTGGCCGTCAGCGGGCACGCCGTGGTCACCACCATCCACGCCCGCTCGGCCCTGCGCGCGGTGCAGCGCTTCGCCGACTGCGCCGCGATGCCCGGCGCCTACATGTACGAGGGCCGCCGCGACCACGCCCTCGAGGACGTCTGCGACAACTTCCACGTCGTGGTCCACCTGGAGAAGGTGGCGGGCCGGCGCTACATTGACGAGGTGCTGCTCCTCGACGGGGTCGAGCCCGCGGGCGAGCGCCTGCGGCCGCGCGTCGTGCGACTCGCGTGGGCCGAGACGAGTGGCGGCGAGCTCGCCTGGGCCAGCGCCGCCCAGGCCAGTGGCGACGGGCTCGACTGGCGGGGCAACGAGCGCACCCCCGAGGGCCTGGCGCGCCGCCTGCGCCTCCTCGGGCTGCGGGCCGACGTGCGCGCCGCCGCCACCACCCGCGGCGCCGCCGACGAGGCCCTGGCCAGGGCCATCACGGCCACCAGGGCCGGCGACGGGCAGCAGGCCCTCGCCATTCTGCGGCGCGCGTGGGCCGACCGGCGCGACGAGCGCCTCGTGGCCGCCGCCCAGCGGGCGCTCGAGCTCGACGCCGCCGCCGCCGCGGCCCTGGCCGAGCAGAGCCGCCAGGCCGAGCGGACGATCGCTGTCGCCCTGCGCGCCCGCCGCTGGCCCCAGGCCAGGGCCGCCTACGACACAACGCTGGCCGACGTGGCCCTGGTCGCCTCCCACACGCCCAGGGGCGGCTGGGAGGCCATGGCCGATGTCGTCGCGGCGGGCGAGGAGCGCGACGGCATGGCCCGCGAGGGCGTG
>DAOLDO010001293.1:0-1707 GCA_035327325.1 Chloroflexaceae bacterium
GGCCCGGTGTAGTTGTGGTGGTTGAAGATGGAGCGGCGCAGCACCGGCCAGCGGTACGAGGGGTCGGCGACGACTGCGCCGAGCTCGTGACCCCAGGCGCCGTAGAAGTCATCGTTGAAGGCGGTACGAAGGTCAGCGACGATCGCGTGCCGCCAGTCGTTTCGAGCGATTTTGCCCGCAAGATAGATGTTCATATGTCCCTTCCTTGATGGGGTAACGAGCGGCACGGCAGCCGAGGCGTGGAAAGCGTGAGCGCCCAGAGCGCGCCGCCGGCGACCTTGGCGAGAACGTGCCCGAGCACGATGACCAAGCTGAGCGGCCAGCCGAAGGTGAGCAGCGGGAACAGGAGGCTATCGACAATCGCCCCGACCAGGTTGGAGCCGTTGATCCGGACGAGCCGGGTGTGGCGGCCCAGAGCGTGGTAGACCAGCGCATCCGCGCTGCCGGCGGCGATGAAGGCCAGGCAACTGGAGAGCGCGATAGGCCCGCTTCCGCCGAGCAGAAAGGCGAGCAGCCCACCGGAGGCAATGAGCACGAGCATCCGCAGCCAGAGCTGGCGGCCCTGCCAGCGGGCGTGAAGCTGGTCGCGGGTCGAGAGGTCGAGGCCGATGAAGAGAAAGGCGTTGAGCACGGTCACGCCTGGCCCGAAGCGGGCGGCGAGCAGATTGGCTGCGACAATGGCGAGTAGGTAGACCATCACCAGCGGGTCAGGCTTGGGGACGAAGGAGCTCGGTGAGTGCATGCTGGCGCACCTCCAGGCGCGCGAGGAATGGCGGGATGTACTTTTCGGGAAAGCGGCTGAACTGGCCGCCGTCGAAGCTGTCGGCACCCATCGCCTCGACCCGGACGACACGCTTCATCGTGTTGACGCGGCCGACGTGGACCCACAGCCCGCGGGCCCGAGCCATGCGCACGAGCAGCTCGGCGCTACGGCTGAGCTTCCACTGCGTTGAGGCCCCGACAAAGACGGCCGAAAGCTCGCCCCAGGGCACGCTGTCGGGCGTGGCGCCGTCCTGCAACACGATCGCGGCGGGGAGTCCGCGGCGCTCAAGGGCCGGGCGCCAGCAGCGCCACAGCCAGAGGGTGCCCTCCCAGGAGCCGACGATGCCGTTGGCAGTGCGCTCGACCGCATCGGGGGCGGCGACGAACTTGAGCTGCTCGCGCGGAGCTCTGGCGATCGCGTCGAGCATGGCGAGATAGGCGTCGGGCTTGACCCCGGCCAGGGCGTCGTTGTCGGCGCCCCAGGGCATGCCGGAGCGGGCGATGACGTCGACGCGGTTCCACGAGCGCGGCTGGATGAGCCGGCCCAGCGCCGGGTGGCCGACGAAGCGGCTTACGGTCGTCGTGGCCCCGCTGACCAGCAGGATCATCGAGCGCCCCGCCCCGTGTTCACGACTGCCCACCCTGTGTCTCGGCCGCACCTCCGCCGGCGGCGAGTAGGACGATGCGCTCGAGCACGATGGTGTGGCAGGCGTAGCTGTGCGGGGGCCGGGTCTCGGTCCAGAGGTGCAGGTATCCCTCGACGTAGACCCGGTCGCCGTGGTGGAGCTGCCGGCCGCACTGCTCGGCGAGCTCCTCCCACGCCGACAGGTTGAACCAGGTGGTCGCGAGCTGCACGGTGCCGGAGGGCGTGCGCCAGCGGCGCTGGCAGGCCAGGGCGAGGGCGGCGACCGGGTGGTCGCCGACGTCGTAGAGCAGCGGCTCGCT
>DAOLDO010001294.1:0-1701 GCA_035327325.1 Chloroflexaceae bacterium
CGCGGCTGGATCTGCGTATGGCTCCTGGTGGTGCTGGTGCCGGCGCCGCGGGCGCGCGGACGAGCACGCCGCCGAGCCGTGGGAGGGCCTGGTGCAGGGCCCTGGAGCCGGCCAGCCCCCTGAAGGCGAAGAAGGCGTCGTCCCGCGCGTCGGCGCGTCGGCGCAGCTCCTGGATGGTCGCGCCGACCTGGTCGGCGCCGTAGGGCCCGTCGTCGCTCACGAGCACCAGCAGGTTGGCCGCTCCGGCGACCAGCTGCTCGAGCTTGCCGCACAGCACCGCGGCGAGCCGGCCCGCCGGATCGGGCTCGCGGCCGCGGGCGGGGCGCAGGCGCGAGACCTCGACGTACACCGGGGTGTGGCCCTTATGGCGCAGCAGGAAGTCGGGCCCGCGCCGCCCCTCGGCCGCCAGGGGCTCGTAGGCGAGGGGGCTGCGCCGCTCGGCCAGGGCGGCGGCCACGGCCAGCTCGCAGCGCAGGTCGCGCCGGGCCTCTGCGTCGGCCGCGTGCCGCGCCTTCTTGCGGATCTTGCCGGCGTTGGCCGCGGTGAAGGCGCGCAGCGGCGGCAGGGCCTCCAGCAGCCCGCCGTACCAGCCGGCCAGGGGGTGCCCGGCGCCGCCGAAGGCCGCGGCGAGCAGCTCGCGGATCTCGCCGGCGCTCATCTCAGCCCGCCCGCGCCCCGTTCGGCACCGGGCGCTCGGGGGTGGCGAGAGCAGGGGTGAGGCCGTCGGCGTAGCCAATGTCGAAGAGCATGCCCTCCGAGACGACCCCGCGTAGCTTGCGCGGCGGCAGGTTGACCACCACCAGGGCCTGCCGGCCGACAATCTCGCGCGGGTCTGCCCGCTCCTGCTTGATCCCGGCGACGATCGTCCGGGCGTGGTCGCCCAGGTCCACCGTCAGGCGCATCAGCTTGTCGGAGCCGGGCACCTCCTCTACGGCCATGATCGTGCCAACCCTTATGTCGATCTGATCGAGCAGCTCCGGCGTCACAGGCGCCTTGACCGGCGCCGGCGTGAACTGTTCCATGGGCTTTCCTTCTGCTGGCTCCCTGGAGGGTTGCGTCGGGTCGCCCCGGCGTTGGCGCCCACGTTGGGGCGCCCTTACGTCCCGACACAGTTTTGTGGTTCCATGTAGCATGGGCCCGCCGCGGGCGACAGGCTTATGGTAGCCCGTCGCGGGCGCGCCGGCAAGGGCGCGAATGGGCGTCCGGTGCGGGCGCTATCAGCAAGGAGCGCAGATGCAGATCGCGATCATGCTCTACCCCCAGATGACCGCCCTTGACGCGGTCGGGCCCTACGAGGTGCTGTCGCGCATCCCGGGCGCCTCGGTGGTCTGGGTGGCGGCGGCGGCGGGGCCCGTCGCCACAGACGCCGGCCTGAGCCTGGTGGCCACGCATGCCTTCGGCGAGGTGCTCGCGCCGGCCGTCGTGGTCGTGCCGGGCGGGCGCGAGGACTTCGCCATCGGAGATGCGGCGGCCCTCGACTGGCTGCGGGCGGTCCACCCGCGCACGCGCTACACCGCCTCGGTCTGCACCGGCGCCCTGGTCCTGGGCGCCGCGGGGCTGCTGCGCGGGGCGCGGGCCACCACCCACTGGTACAAGCTGGCTCAGCTGCGGCGCTACGGCGCCCGGCCCGTGCGGCGGCGGGTGGTCCGCGACGGCCGCGTCGTCACGGCGGCGGGCGTGTCGGCGGGGATTGACATGGGG
>DAOLDO010001295.1:0-1697 GCA_035327325.1 Chloroflexaceae bacterium
TGTGAGCAGGACTGCACCGGCGCGGAGCACACCTCACACCTCACACCTCAACGACGATGACGATGGGCACACCAAGTGACCCACTAGTGAAGGATGAGGGGTGAAGGATCAAGGATGAAGGCCGCGGCAGCGCCTGCTGATGGCCGGCGCCGGGCCTGGCGCGCCGACCACCCTGCCCGATCTTGCGCTCGGAAGACCGGGAGCTCGCCATCGCTGCGCTCGGCTGGAGGCCCGGGGCGCCCCGGCATACCAGCCCACGGCCGGGCGACCTCCCCGGGTCGCCCGTACGCTCGCCGAAAAGGCGTAAGGGCGGCCCGGCGTGGCCGCCCCGCCGGCCCCGATCGCCCAGCGCTCTCCCGCTCTCCCTCTTGGCCCTCAGGTCGCGTCAGTGGAAAGGAACGGACCCCATGCACCCGCGCAGGCTCCTGATCGCCCTGGCCCTGCTGCTCCCCCTCCTGGCCGGCTGCGCCGGCGGCGAGCCCGCCGCCAGCCCCGGCAACGAGTACGGCGGGCAGCCCGCAGACACCTCCTCGGGCGGCGCCGCCGCCCCCGCGGCCCCCGCCGACGGGGTGGACCGCGACAGACTCTCCGACGAGCTCTACTTCTACAATTGGAGCGACTACATTGACCCGGCCATCCTCGAGCAGTTCGAGGCGGAGTACGGGGTGCGCGTGATCTACGACACCTACGACTCGAACGAGGACATGATCGCCAAGGTGCGGGCCGGCAACTCGGGCTACGACATCGTCGTGCCTTCCGACTACGCCGTGCAGATCGTGGCGGTGGAGGAGCTGGCCCAGCCCCTGGACAAGGCGCTGCTGCCCAACCTGGCGGGGATGGACCCGGGCTACCTGGGCGTGTACTTCGACGAGGCGAACACGATCTCGGTCCCCTACATGGTCGGCCTGACCGGGATCGCCTACAACAGCGAGAGCTTCCCGGACGGCGTGGACAGCTGGGCGACGATCTTCGACCCCGAGCAGGCCAGCCAGCACACGGGCAAGTTCAGCATGCTCGACGACGAGCGCGAGACGCCGGGCGCGGCCCTCAAGTACCTCGGGACCTCGCTCAACGACACCGACCCGGCGGCGATGCAGCGGGCCCAGGAGCTGCTGATCGCGCAGAAGCCCTACCTGGCGGCCTACAACAGCTCGGACGTCAACCGCAAGCTGGCCTCGGGCGAGTACGTGATCGCCCACGCCTGGAGCGGCACGGCCATGCAGGCCCGCAACGGCCTGGGCGACGAGTTCGCGGGCAACCCGGCGATCAACTTCGTCATCCCCGAGGAGGGCGGCACGATCTGGATGGACAACCTGGTCATCCTGAGGGACTCGCCCAACGCCTACACGGCCCACGTCTTCATCAACTACCTCATGCGGCCCGAGGTCGCCGCCCAGAACGCCGAGTACATCGGCTACATCACCCCCGTGGCCGACGCGGTGCCCCTGCTCTCGGAGGAGGTGCGCGAGCTGTACGCGGCCGGCTTCGCGCCAGACGAGGCGATGCTTGAGCGCCTGGAGTGGATCGAGCGCAACGAGGCCACGGCCGCCTTCACCGACCTGTGGACGGTGGTGAAGGGCGAGTAGGCGGGGCGGCGGGGGGGGCGCCCCGGCCCGGGCCCGCCCCCCCCACATGAAAGGCCGGCCCCGCCAGACCACCAAGGGTGCGCGGGAAAAACGAACCCGCCCCCCCCCCCC
>DAOLDO010001296.1:0-1691 GCA_035327325.1 Chloroflexaceae bacterium
CCCCCCCCCCCCCCCCGCCGGGCCGGGCGCCCGCCACGGGACGCCTACCCGCGCCGCCCGCCGCCCCGCCGCGCCGCGGCTGCGCGAGCCGGCTCCTCGGCTTCGTCGGCTGGCTGCTCACCCTGGCCCTGAGCGCGGCCCTGGGGATCGCCGCCCTGGCCGCGATCGCCTACTTCGTCTTCGGCTTCACCCTGGCCACCCCGGCCCAGATCCGCCAGTCCAGCGCCGACGTGGCCACCCTCCAGGGCCAGGCCCGCACGCTCAGCACCGAGGTGGCCCGCGCCAGCACCGCCGAGGCCGAGGCCCGCCGCGAGCTCTCGTCGGCCAACGAGCGCCTCGGCGACCTCGAGGGACGCCTGGCCGGCCTCGAGCAGCAGGCCGCCGAGCTGGCCGGCCAGTCGGCCACCGCCGCCGCCCTCGCCGGCGAGCTGCGCGAGAATGTCGCCGTGGCCGCCACCATCCAGGCCGAGGGCCGCGATAGCCAGGTGCTGGTCTCGGTTGTGGCCACCGTGCAGGCCGACAACACCACTCGCCTCGCCGAACTCCAGCGCCGCACCGAGCGCATCAGCCGCTTCCTCACCCGCCTGGGCGACCTGGCGGGCGACGTTGGCGCCGAGGATACGCCCCTCCCCACGCTCACCCCGGCCCCCGAGGAGACCCCCGCCGCGAGCACGCCGGAGCCCGCCGAGCCCACGCCGACCCCCACCCCCTAGGGCGCCCGTGGGGCCTGTCATGCCGGCCAGGGCGACCGAGATCGTATGAAAACGGTTAGAAGACGCCCCCGATCCTTGACTCGTAATCGGGGGCGCTATACTATGATCTCTAGTTTTCTCCCCTGGCCTGTCCCCGAACAACTGATGCGACGAGGTGCCTCCTTCCGTGTCGCCAAAGGCGGTGCACGATGCCGTTCGCGCCAAAGTCCGCCGCGCCCCTCCCCGACGGGGCGCCGTTGGCTCTGTCGGCCCTCGAGCGCGCGCTCAACGGAGGCGTGAGCCTCTTCACCGCACCCTCCGGCTACCTGTCCGCGCCCTGCCTGGCCGCGCTGCTGCGGGCCCGCGAGGTCCCCGTCGTCTGGGCGCGCCTCGGCCCCGAGGACCGCGACCCGGCCGCCCTGCTCATCTCGCTCGTCGCCGCGCTGCAGGCTCGCGACCCGGGCGCCGCCGCCAAGACCCTCGACCAGATGCGGCGCCACCTCGGCCCCCTGCTCGGCTGGCCTCCGATCTTCGCCACCCTCGCCCAGGAGCTGGCGACCGCCCTGGGACCGCGGGGCGCCCTGGTGATCGAGGGCTGCCACCACCTCGGCGACGCCCACCAGACACTGCAGCTCCTCAGCGCCCACCTGCTCGGGGCCCTGCCGCCTGGGGTGAGCCGCCTGCTGATCGCCGAGCGCCCCCTGCCCCCCCTGGCCCTGGCCGCCCCCACCGCCTGCTACGGCGTGAACGACCTGCGGCTCGGGGCGAGGGCGGCCGAGGAGCTGGGCGCGACGACGGGCTGCGGCCTCGCGCCCGAGACGCTGCGCCGCGCCGCCTGCCTGCTCGAGGGCCGCGCGGCGACCCTGCTTGAGCTGTGCGCCGCCGCGGCGACGCTCGGCCCGGCGCCGGTGCGCCAGGCCGTCGAGCGCTCATGCGACCTCGCCGGCCTCCTGGCGCGCGTGGCCCGCTCGTGGCTGGCCATGGCCGACGCGAGCGACC
>DAOLDO010001297.1:0-1690 GCA_035327325.1 Chloroflexaceae bacterium
AGCAGCCAGCGGCCGGTGTCGTTGACGAAGCGCATGTCGTTGTAGGGCGTGAAGATCGCGGCGTCGAGACCGGGCGGCTCGCCGAGCTCCTCGTACCAGCCGATGCGGAAGGCGTGCTCGTGGCGCTCGGCGATGGGCAGGCCGGCGAAGAAGGCGGCGCGGAAGACGGTGGTAGAGACCTGGCAGAGGCCGCCGCCCCACTCCTTCTGGGTGCGGTTGTCCACGATGGCGAGGCCCTCGACGAAGCCGTTGGCCTCGTCCACGGGGCCGAGCTGGGCGTTGAAGGAGAAGCCGCTGTCGGGCGGGATGAGCACGCCGGACATGCGGCGGGCGCCCGCGCCAATATTCGTGATCCGATACTGCTCGGACTGGGCGAAGGAGCTAACGCCGACGCCGACCTGGCCGACGATGCCGAGGGAGGCCAGGTTGCCCTCGTGGACGGGCGGGGGGAGGGGGACCATGGGCAGGGTGAAGGAGCGGTACTCGCCCTCGCTGTAGATGGCGGCCATGGCCACGGCGAGGGCCTGGTCGGCGTCGAGGCCGCGCCCGGGGTCGCCCGGGGCGGTGATGCGCAGGTCGCCGCCGTTCCAGGCCACCTGGGGGAGGGTGCCCTCCTGGCGGAGGGCCGCGGCGATGGGGATGAGGGCGGCGCGGGGGCCGGCGGGGTCGAGGCTGACCACGAAGGGCGGGCCGCCGGCGTCGAGGGGCATGCGGCGAACGGTGAGCCAGCGGGCGATCTGGTCGGGGGCGATCTGCCACTGGCAGCCGCCGGGGCAGGCCTGGGCGTCGCCGGCCATGGTGACGGGGGCGCCGAGGATGAGGCGCAGCTCGTCGGCGACGGGGGCGACGGCGGCGTCGCGCAGGCGGGGCTCGAGGGCGCGGGTGCGCAGGGCGACCGGCTGGCGGGCGAGGGTCTGGACGGCGGCGGTGAGGTCGGCGAGGGTCTCGTCAACGAGGGCCTGGGTGCCCCAGACCTCGGGGCGGACGACGACGCGAGGGCCCTCGAGCCGGAGGTCGGCGCTGGTGGGGGAGCGCTCGACCTCGGCGGCGACGGCGAGCAGGTAGCGCTGCATGGCCGTCTGGTCCACGGTGACGCCGAGGGGCAGGTCGAAGCCCTGCTCCCAGACGGCGGCGGCGCGGCGGAGGTTGTTGGCGCGGGTGTCCTCGCGGCCGAGGGCGAAGGCGGCCTCGAGGGCCTGGCCGGCGTTCAGGCTGACGCCGAGCTCGTCGGCGGAGGGGCGCCAGACCCGCTCGCCGAAGTGGAGCTCGACGGGGCTGTAGAGGAACTCGCCGTAGGCCTGCTCGACGGCGTGGCGGGCCTGCTCGACGGTGAGGCCGCCGACGGGCACGCCGCGGACGCTGACGTTGGGGTAGATGCGGCGCCCGAGCTCGCGCTCGAGCAGGAGAATGGCGAGGGCGGCGACGACGGCGACGACGGCGAGGGACACGAGCAGCACCACCGCCCACTCGAGCAGGCTGCGCCCGCGGCGGTGGCGCCGGGGGCGGCGGGGCTGCAGGTCGGCGAGGGCCTCGTCGAGGGCTCGCTCGTGGGCCGTGGTTGACACTGGCGGCTCGCGTGGTCGTGGGCGCCGCGGGCGCGCCCCGCTGCTGCTGACATCGTTTGGGCCCGAGTGTACTACCCGCGCGGCGCGGCTGTCAAGGGTTTCTGAGGTGGGAGGTGGGAGGTGGG
>DAOLDO010001298.1:0-1689 GCA_035327325.1 Chloroflexaceae bacterium
CGCCGACGGTCCCTCCCCGGTGAGCGCCTTCGTCAGCGCCGCGGCGGGCAACCACAGCTTCGCGGCGAGCCAGAACCTGACCGTTGACACGGTCGCCCCCGCGGGCGCGACCTTCGGCTCGCCCGCCAGCACCAACGACCGCACGCCGATCTTCTTCGGCGCCGCGGAGCCCGAGAGCACGATCACGATCGGCATTGACCTGGACGGCGACGGCGCCGCGGACGTGGCCTTCGCCACCAGGGCCAACCTGGCCGGCAACTGGAGCATTGACACGGGCACGGTCGCGCCCGCGAGCGGGCGCTGGCCGGACGACGGGCTGGCCGAGGGCGCGTACGCCCTGCTCACGACGGTGGCGGACCTGGCCGGCAACCGGACCACCAGCAGCCGGACGCAGCGGATCGACCTCACCGCGCTGACGCCCCCGGCGTTCGACGGGGGGAGCAACACCGCCTCGCGCTGGCCGGCCCTCGGCGGCAGCGCGGCGGCCGGCAGCCTGGTAACGGTCGGGATTGACCTGGACGGCGACGGCCGGGCCGATGTGACCTACACCACCACCGCCGGCCCCGACGGCGCCTGGAGCGTCGAGACGGCCACGGCGACGCCGGAAGCCGGGGCCTTCCCCGCCGAGGGGCTGCCCGACGGCGGCTACCAGCTCCTGCTCACGACGACCGACGAGGCGGGCAACCTCAGCGCCGCGGCCAGCCTGGCCCTGACCGTTGATACGCTGGCCCCCGCGGCCCCGAGCCTCGGCTCGTCCGGCGCCACCACCGACCCCACGCCGGTCCTGCGTGGCACGGCGGAGCCGGGCAGCCTGGTCGTGGTCGGAATTGACCTGGACGGCGATGGCACGCCCGACGTGACCTACACCACAGTGGCGACCGCGCCCGCGGGCGCCTGGAGCCTCGACCTCGGCGCGGCGACGCCGGTGGCCGGCGCGCTGCCCAGCGGCGGCCTCCCGACCGGCGGCCACGACGTGACGGTGCTTTCTCGCGATGCCGCGGGCAACGAGAGCGCCCCGCTCGTCCAGGCCCTTGTGGTCGCGGTCGGCGGCCCGCGCGGCCTGGCGGTCACCACGCCGCCCGCCGTTGACGACGCGACGCCTGCCCTGCGCGGCCTCGCCGAGCCCGGCAGCGTCGTGACGATCGCCCTCGACCTGGACGGCGACGGCGCGCCCGACGTGACCTACACGACCACGGCCAACCCCTACGGCGCGTGGAGCCTTGACCTGGGCGCGCAGGCGCCGACCAGCGGCACCTTCCCACAGGGGGGCCTGAGCGACGGGAGCTACGGCGTCATCATCAGCACCGCCGGCGGCGCCGGGCAGGAGCAGCGCGTCGAGCAGCAGCTGACCGTGGACCGGCAGGCCCCGCCCGCGCCGGTGATCGGCCCGCCGGCCCACAGCGGCGACCGCTGGCCCGCGTTCAGCGGCACGGCCGAGCCAGGCAGCACGGTGACGGTGGGGGTGGACCTCGACGGCGACGGGGCGTTCGACGTCCTCTACAGCGCCCTGGCGGTCGCGCCCTCCGGCAGCTGGAGCGTCGCAACTGGCAGCGGTGCGCCCTTCCGGGGCAGCCTGCCGCCCGCTGGCCTGGGCTCGGGGCGTTACACCGTCGGCGCGTGGGCGACCGACGTGGCGGGCAACAGCGGCCCGCTCGCGACCAGTCAGCTGCTGATTGACCTGGCGCCGCC
>DAOLDO010001299.1:0-1686 GCA_035327325.1 Chloroflexaceae bacterium
CCCCACCGGGTCGGGCACTCAATTCGCGGGCATGAGGCCGGTATCGGGGGGCGGGCGGCGCCCGGGCTTCCTGATCTTCTTCTCGATCGCCGGTACGAGCCGCATCGACCACGTCGGCCTGCTCGCCGACGTAAACGCCGATGGTGCGTGGGATCTTATCCACGCCGCCAGCCCCGCGCTCGGCGTCCGCGTCGACTACAACGTCTTCGCCTCAGCCTATTACCAGCCCCGCATCCGCGGCTTCCGCACTGCACGGTGAGCACGATGAGCACACAGTACCGTCTTGTGACGACCCTCGCGCTCTGGATCGTGGCCGGGCTGCTCCTGGCGGCGTACGTGCTGCTGCCGGCTTTGGCCCTGGCTCAGGCATATACGCTACGCGTTGCCCTCCACGCTGTGGATGGTCACCCGGTGCCCGGCATAGTGGTGATCGTCCGCAGCGAGGGCGGCCAGGAGCTTGCGCGCCGGGCGACCAGCGCTGAGGGCGCTGTCGCCTTCGTCAGCCTGCCAGCCGTGGTGCGCGTCGTCGTTGAGGGACAGCCCCGCGGCGGGCCGGCGCTCTTCCAGCTCGGCGACGACGCACAAGGAGTGCGTCTGAACCTGGCCCAGGCAGGCGACGCTCCGAGCCTCGACCTCCGCGTCGAGCGCGATGGGCTCGTGCTGCCCGACCCCGCGACGATGATCACGCGCGAGGAGGGCGGCCCCGTCGTGAGCGCGGCATCGCCCATTCCCACCGCTGCTCTTGCCACACCGGCCCCACTGCCGACTGCTCCTACAGCGAGCGGCCTGCCCGCAGTGGTTGTGGGCGAGCCGGTAGTGGCTCGGCCGAGCAGTCCTGCTTGGGTGTCGTGGGTGACGGTGCTGATCATCGCGTTTGCCACCGGCGTGATGCTGCTGCTCCAGCGCCGGAGGGACGCACGATGAGCCGCCGCGTCACCTGGCAGCTTCGCGCAGGCGCAGCCCTGCTGCTGATCGCCGCACTCGCGATTACGGCTGCGTTCCCGCCGTCGGCCTGGGCGGCCTGCGGGCCGCTCGACATGGGCGCCTGCATCGACAACGCTGAGTACAGCTTCTACTCGCTGATCGCCGCCATCGCCTGGAACATCAACCGCTGGCTGCTGCTGCTCGCCTACCAGTTCGACCAGCTGCGCGCCTGGCTGGTCACGGTCGCCTTCTCGGGCGCCTACCAGTGGCTCACCAGCTTCGTCCAGCCGGTCTACATCCCGATCGCCACTGCCGCGCTGATGCTGGCGGCGATCCTCTTCATGCTCGTGCCCATCACTGGCGAGACCGGGGTAGTGAATCTGCGCCACGTGGTGATCTGGGCGGTGATGACGCCGGTGGTGCTCGTTGTCGCCGGCCAGCTGATCGGGCAGGCCGAGCAGGTGCGCAGCAATGTCTCGGCCCAGCTGTTCACCCAGATGAGCCAGGCTGCTCCGGGAGCGATCTTCGGTTCGCCGGGCTCGGACATGGCCGCGCCGACGCCGCTCTACCCAGCCAACCCCTGCGGCACCACCCTTGCCCGCACGACGGTCACTGGTATCGCGATGGACTCGCTGGCGGCCACGCTGATGTACGCCGACGCGGGTGACGTCCACTGTCCCGACGCGCGCGGGCCGAGCCGCGACGTGCCCGACGGCTTCTACAACGAGCCGCCCGCCTACGCCTACGACGGCTACGTCGGCG
>DAOLDO010001300.1:0-1683 GCA_035327325.1 Chloroflexaceae bacterium
CCAGCTGGTGATCTGCCTGATGATGTTCTGGGGCCGCCTCGGGGCCCTGACGATCGTCGTCGCCATCGCCCGCGAGCAGGGACGTGCCCAGCCCGTGCGCTACCCGGAGGAGCAGATCCTGATCGGGTGAGCGGCCGGGGCAAGCGCTTCCCCGCCTCCGCGCCGACGGGCTGTCATCCCCGCGATGAGGAGCGCGCGGGCGCAGCACGCTGGGCGCGAGGCACTGACCGATCCGTCTGGCGCACCGCCGCGAGCCGCGCGGTGGCGAGGGGCCGCCGGGCAGCTGTAGGCGAACACGGCGTCTCCGGCCGCGCCCCGGCGTCCGCCACCAGAGCAAGGAAAGCTGCACCAGCCATGACCACCACGCCAACCGGCGACGTCGCCCCCCCGGTCGCACGGCGACGTCTCCTGTCGGGAGCCCCGCGCCGCCCGGTGCCACCGCCCATTCGCATCGTGCTCGGCCTGGCCTCGCTGGTCGTCCTGGGCACCCTGAGCCTCATGCTGCCGGCGGCCGGGGCCGAGCGCCCGCTCGCCTGGAACGAGGCCCTGTTCACCGCCACCTCGGCCCTGAGCGTGACCGGCCTGGCCACCATCACGCCCGCCACCGACCTCTCGCTCTTCGGCCAGCTGCTGCTGCTGCTGCTCATCCAGATCGGCGGCGTGGGCTTCATGGTCGTCGCCGTCGTCGTGCTGCGCCTGCTCGGGCGGCGCATCCGGCTCACCGACCGCCTCGCCCTTAGCGACTCGCTCGGGCTGCTCTCGCCCTCGGCGATCGTCAAGCTCACCACGCGCGTGCTGGTCACCGTGGTGGCGCTCGAGGCCCTCGGCGCGGCGCTGCTCTACCTTCACTGGCGCGACGACGAGCGCCTCGGCCAGGGCCAGCTGCTGCTCTTCGCGGTCTTCCACGCGGTCTCGGCCTTCTGCAACGCCGGGTTCGACCTCTTCACCGGCACGCCCGGCTACCCCGAGGGCATCCCCCGCGATAACCTCACCCTGACGATTATGGGCTCGCTGATCTTTCTGGGGGGGCTGGGCATCCCGGTGATCGCCGACCTGCTGGCCTACCCGCGCGAGCGGCGCTTCTCGCTGCACACGCGCATCACGCTCACCGTGGTCGGCTTCCTGATCGTCGCCGGCGCGGTCGGCTTCTACGTCGCCGAGGGCGGCCCGCGCGGCACCCTGACCGATGTGCACCCCCTCAGGCGCATCCTGCTCAGCGTGTTCCAGTCAATCTCCGCCCGCTCATCCGGCTTCACCGGCATCGCCGAGTTCGGCAACCTCACCCCCGCGAGCCAGCTGCTGATGATCACCCTGATGTTCATAGGCGGCGCGCCCGCCTCGATGGGCGGCGGAATCACCACCGGCACCTTCGCCGCCCTCACCATCTCGCTCTGGAGCTTCGCCCGCGGCCAGGCCGACGCCACCTTCGGCGGGCGCACCCTGGCCTACGGCACCATGCGCAAGGCCGGCGCGGTGCTCACCATCTCGCTCTTCGTCGTCTTGCTGGCCACCTGGCTCATCCTGATCACCCACGACACCAGCCTCGACGCGGCCGCCTTCGAGGTGGTCTCGGCCTTCGCCACCTGCGGGCTCTCCCTCGGCTTCACCGGCCAGCTGAACCTCTTCGGCCAGCTGGTGATCTGCCTGATGATGTTCTGGGGCCGCCTCGGGGCCCTGACGATC
>DAOLDO010001301.1:0-1683 GCA_035327325.1 Chloroflexaceae bacterium
ACACAGCGCCGCAGCCAGCAAGGTTTGCCAAGGCTGTTCAGCGCCGTGGGCCTCCTGGTCTCGGGCGTCGAGCACCACGACGTGCGCAGCTGCCTGCTGACCGTCGGCGAGGGCTTCGGCCCGGCCCTGGCGGAGATCGGCGACGGGCTGCGCGGGCGCATGCTTGACCGCTTCGCCGCCGAGGGCTTCGGGCGGGGCGAGGTCGCCCTGCGCTGGAGCGCCGACGCCCGCTTCCGCGGCCAGTCGTCCGAGCTGCGCATCGAGCTGCCCGGCGACCCTGGCGCCGCGCATATCGGCCCCGCCCTGCGCGCCGCCTTCCTGCTGGAGCACGAGCGCCTCTACGGCCACGCCGACCAGGCCGGCGCCGTCGAGGTCGTCGCGCTGCGCCTCGTCGGCCACGTGCCGCCGCGCCACGGGGCCACGGCGCCCCGCCCGGCCCCGGTCGCGGGCCCCGGCTCCGGCAGCAGGCGCGCCTACTTCGGCGAGCGCTGGGGCCTGATCGAGACCCCCGTGGTCGAGCGCGCGGCGCTCGGCACGCCCGCCGCCGGCCCGCTCCTGGTGGACGAGTACGACGCGACGACGGTGGTCCCGCCCGACGCCAGGGCCTGGCTCGACGCGCAGGGCCAGATCGTGATGGAGCTCGGCGATGACGCTTGACCCGATCACCCGCGAGATCATGCACAACGCCCTGGCCTCGGCCGCCGACGAGATGGCCGTGGCCCTGCACCGCACCTCGTACTCGACGATCGTGCGCGACTGCCTCGACTTCTCGACCTCGATCTGCGACGCCGGCGGCCAGATGATCGCCCAGGGCGTGACCATCCCGCTGCACCTCGGCGCGGTCCCCTCGGCCATGGAGGCCCTGCTCGAGCGCTTCGAGGGCCAGATCGAGCCGGGCGACGTGTTCATCATGAACGACCCCTTCGCCGGGGGCATGCACATCCCCGACATCTTCGTGATCAAGCCGGTCTTCTGGGAGGGCGAGCGGGTCGCCTTCGCCGTGAGCACCGCCCACCACCTGGACCTGGGCGGGCGCCTCCCCGGCAGCTCGGCCTGCGACAACACCGAGATCTTCCAGGACGGCCTGCGCATCCCCTGGCTCAAGCTCTACCGGCGCGGCCGGCCCGACGAGGCCATCCTCGCCATGATCCGCGCCAACGTGCGCGTGCCCGACAAGACCCTGGGCGACCTCTTCGCCCAGCTCTCGGCCTGCACGATCGGCGAGCGGGCCGTGCTCGCCCTGGTGCGCCGCTACGGCCTCGCCACCTACAGGGCCTTCACCGCCGACCTGATCGCCTACACCGAGCGCCTGGTCCGCGCCGAGATCGCCGCCTGGCCCGACGGCGCGGCCTCGTTCGTGGACCACCTCGACAGCGACGGCGTGGGCGGCCCGCCGGTGCGCATCGCCGTCACGGTGACCATCTCGGGCGATACGCTCACGGCCGACTTCAGCGGCAGCGCGCCCCAGGTGCGCGGGGCCCTCAACTGCACGCGCTCGTTCGCGGTCTCGGTGGTGGCCATGTGCGTGCGGGCCATGATGCGCGAGCACGTGCCCAACACCGCCGGGATCTTCCGCCCGCTCACCGTGGTCACCCCGCCCGGCACGGTGGTCAACGCCACCATGCCCGCGGCCTCCTCGATGCGCGGCGTGACGGGCTTCCGCCTGATCGACGCCACCCTCGG
>DAOLDO010001302.1:0-1682 GCA_035327325.1 Chloroflexaceae bacterium
CGAGCCCGGCGGCTTCACCACTCGCGAGGTGCTGGGCATCATCCAGTCGCTGCCCACACCCCTTGTCGGCGCTGACCTGGTCGAGCTCAACCCGGTACGGGACCCAACCGGCATCACCGCGGCGCTCGCGGCCAAGTTCGTGAAAGAGATTCTGGCCCAGATGCTGACCACACCGGAGGCGTAGGCAGTGGTACTGACCATTCCTGAGCCGGTTCGCTTGAAGGCAAGCGCGGCGGGGGACACAGGCATGGCCTGGCTTGCTGGCCTGGAACGCCGTGTGGGCGAGTTGGCAAGCGGCTGGGGTCTCACCATCGGCTCGACACTCACCGGCGGCACCGAAGCACTGGTGGTGGAGGCGACCCTGGCTGATGGGCGGGCCGCAGTCCTCAAGCTGCTCCCGCCGGCAGCGACCGCCGGCGCTGGTGAAATCAAAACCCTATGCGCGGCACGGGGGCGCGGCTACGCGGCGGTGTACGCCGTCGATGCCGAACGCGGGGCGCTGCTGCTGGAGCGCCTCGGCCCGCCGCTCGCGACGCTCGGGCTTAGCGTCGACGCTCAGATCGCCCATCTCTGCGCGACCCTGGCCGAGGCGTGGACCGCCCACCCGACCGACGTTCCGCTGATGGATGGCGCGGAGAAGGCTCACAGCCTGGGCGGCTTCATTGCCCGCACGTGGCGCGAGCTCGGCCAGCCCTGCCCGGCCGCAGTCATCGAAACGGCGCTGCACTATGCCGACGCGCGGGCGCGCAGCTTCGACCCTCGTCAGGTCGTGCTTGCCCACGGCGATGCTCACCCCTGGAACGCGCTGACGGTTCCGGGGAGCGATCGGCAGGGCTTCAAGCTGATCGACCCCGACGGCCTGCGCATCGAGCCAGCCTACGACCTGGGCATCCTGATGCGCGAGTGGACAGACGAGTTGCTCGCCGGGGATGCACTGCGGCTCGGGCGCCAGCGTTGTGACCAGCTCTCCGCGCGGACCGGGGTCGCCGCCGAGCCAATCTGGCAATGGGGCTTCATCGAGCGGGTCTCAACCGGCCTGCTCTGCCTGCAGGTGGGCCTGCCGGGTGGCGAGGCGATGCTCGCGGTTGCTGAGCGCTGGGCTGAAGGAGGCTGAGGCCGTGCCACAAGACCACACACTCACCGTGCTCGTCGACGACACGCCCCAGATCCTGGCGGTCGCCCACGGCGCCAACCTACGCCGGGTTCTGCTCGACGCCGGGCTTTCGCCGTACGCCGCCCTAACCCGCCAGCTGAACTGCGGTGGGCGCGGGCTCTGCGCGACCTGCGGCGTCTGGCTAGAGGAGCGCACTCCTGCGCCCGCCCACTGGCACGACCGCCTCGCCGCGCAGTTCGGCTACCCGCGACTTTCGTGCCAGGTGACCATCACCCACGACCTCGTCGTGCGGCTGGTGAGCGACAAGCACATCTGGGGTCGACGCGACCCTACGCGGCGCTGGAACGCTGACAGGTGACGATGTACTTCGAACACACGCCTGCTGTCTGGGTGGCCTTCCCCACCCTTGTGCCCGGCCTCCTGCTGGTTGACGGCATCCAGCCCGACGTCGACATCTCCGCCCGGCTTCCGCCCCTCTTCGAGCGCGCCCGCACCCGGCTCGCGCAGGTGACTGAGTCGGACCTGCCGGAGGTGCAGGCGTGGCGGCGCGCCTTCAGCCAGATGGGGC
>DAOLDO010001303.1:0-1680 GCA_035327325.1 Chloroflexaceae bacterium
AGGGCGCTGGCGACCCCGCGGCGCCGGAACGGCTCGTCCACGAACAGCTCGGTCAGCTCGGCGTAGGGCGTGGTCGCGAGGGCGAAGGGCAGCAGTCGCAGGCCGGCCATGCCCGCGGCGCGCCCGCCCAGCTCGGCCAGGAAGATCCGCTCGACGGGCGCGGGCTCGGCGAGCCGGGCCGTGATATACTCCACGCTGGTGCCCGGCCCGTTGAAGGCCAGGTTGAGCCTGGCGACCTCGGGGGCGTCCTCGGGGCGGGCCTGGCGGACAATGATCGCCATCGTGACCTCCTCTGCGCAGCGAGCGGCCCATCATACCACCCCGCGGCGCAACAGCGCGCCGCCCCCGGGCGTACAACCAGAGCTATGGACGATATCCAGCGCGCCGCCGAGCTGCGGCGCATGCAGCGCCTCGCCACCGGCCTGCTCGTGGCCGCGACGGTCGTCTTCCTGATCGCCAGCGTGTACCGCGAGGCCGCCCCCTGGGTCGGCTTCGTGCGGGCCTTCGCCGAGGCCGCGATGATCGGCGCCCTGGCCGACTGGTTCGCGGTGACGGCCCTGTTCCGCCACCCCCTCGGCATCCCCATCCCCCACACCGCGATCGTGCCCCGGCGCAAGGAGCGCATCGCCGAGAGCTTTGGGCGCTTCGTCGAGCGCAACTTCCTCGACCCCGACAAGATCGTGGCCCGCGTGCGCCGGCAGGACGTGGCGGGCCGCCTGGCCCGCTGGCTGCGCCAGCCCGAGCGCAGCGCCCAGGTGTCCGACCTGGCCGCCGAGAGCCTGGCCGCCCTGCTGCGCGTCGCCAACGACGAGGAGGTCGGCACCCTGATCCAGCGCACCCTCAGCGAGCGGGTGGCCGCCGTGCCCGCCACCCCCGTGGTCGCCCGGCTGCTCGGCGCCGTGGTGGTCGAGCAGCGCCAGCGCGACATCCTGCTCCAGCTGGCCCGCGTGGCTACCCAGTGGGTCGAGGCCAACCAGGAGGCTATCCGCACGCGCATCGCCGGCGAGCTGCCGCCCTGGGTGCCGCGCATCGTTGACCAGAAGATCTACGAGCGGCTGCTCGACGGGGCGCGCAAGGTCCTGGCCGAGCTGAGCGAGAACCCCGACCACCCGCTCTACCAGCAGTTCACCCAGACCCTCGACCGCTGGATCGTCAACCTGCAGTACGACCCCGAGGTGCGCGCCCGCGGCGAGGAGCTGAAGCAGGAGCTGCTGGCCCACCCGATGCTGCGCGAGGTGGCCGGCAGCCTCTGGCAGGACCTGAAGGCGAGCCTGCTGGCCCAGAGCGCCACGCCCGACTCGGCCCTGCGGCTGTCGATCCGGCGCGGCCTGGCCCACCTCGGCGACGTGCTCGAGCGCGACCCCGAGTGGCGCGAGCGGGTGGACGGCTGGGCCGAGGACGTGGCCCGCTACGTCGTGCGCCGCTACGGGCGATCGGCCGGCGAGTTCGTGACCCAGACCGTGCACTCCTGGGAGGCGGCGGAGGTCACGCGCAAGATCGAGCTCCAGTTCGGGCGCGACCTGCAGTTCATCAGGATCAACGGCACGATCGTGGGCGGGCTCGCGGGGCTCGTGATCTACACGGTGTCGCTGTTTCTGTAGGGGCTGCCCCTACGACCCCTTGCTTTGTGGGAGGGCCGCCGCCGGCCCTCCCACACCCTCCCGCGCCGGGGCTGCGCCC
>DAOLDO010001304.1:0-1679 GCA_035327325.1 Chloroflexaceae bacterium
CCCCATCCCCGAGCTGTGGCGCACCTGGGGCAAGGCGAAGCCGAGCCCCGAGCTCGAGGCCGAGCTCGACGAGCTTGACGGCGAGACCCTCGACCCCGAGAGCCCCGAGCACACCCGCTGGCTCCAGCGCGCGCTCAATGGCGCCCTCGGCCTGCGCCTGCCCGAGGACGGTCGCATGAGCCCCGCGGTGCGCAGCGCCGTCCGGGCCCTCCAGCGCCGCCGCGGCCTGCCCGCCGACGGCGAGCTGAGCGACGAGCTCGAGGGCGAGCTGGTCGCCCTCGGCGCGCCCGACCACAGCCACGGCGAGGGCGAGGCGTTCATCGGCGACCTCTGGGGCAAGGTCAGCGGCTACTTCTCCGGCGGCTCCGGCGCCACCGGCGGCGCCGGCTCACGCCCCTCGGCGCCCTCGTCCGGCGGCGCGAGCTACACGCCCGCCCGCCCGCCCGCGACGCCCGACATCGGCTCGACGCTGCGCAGCAACATGGCGGCGATCGCCCGCCAGGAGTGGGAGCGCTGGAAGCGCGGCACGGTGAAGGAGGGCGACCCCGCGATCCGCGCCGCCCTGGCCGACTACTGGAAGAGCGGCGCGGGCTACATGCCCACGGGGAGCACCTGGTGGTCGGACAACCCCTGGAGCGCCGCCTTCATCTCGTGGGTGGTCAGGCGCGCCGGCGCCGGCAGCAGCTTCAAGTACTCCGCGGGCCACTCGTACTACACCGTCGCGGCGAAGCAGAACCGGCTCGCGGGGAACAGCAACCCGTTCAAGGCGTTCCGCACCGGCGAGGCCGCGCCGCGGGTGGGCGACATCGTCTGCCTGGACCGCGGGAGCGGCGCCACCTACGACAATCTCCGCGAGGGGATGGCCACCCACTGCGACATCGTGGTCGAGGTGCAGCCGGGCAAGCTGACCACCATCGGCGGCAACCTGAGCGACAGCGTGCGCACCACCACGGTCCCGACCGACGGCAACGGACGCATCAGCAAGCCGGGCTACTTCGCCGTGATCCGCGTCGGCGGCTGAGGCGCCCACTGACGGCGGCAGGCTGCCGCCAGGCCACACACAGGGGAGCAGCTATGCGCGCAGCACCGAGCAGGAGCGCGGTTGAGGCGGAGAGCCCGCCGCCCGGCCGCGGCGGCTCCGCCCACACCCGCTGGGTCCAGACGAGCCTGAACAAGATCATGGGCCTGCGCCTCGCCGTGGACGGGCAGCTGGGCCCGGCCACGCGCAGCGCCGTGCGCGCCTTCCAGGGGCGCAAGGGCCTGGCCGCCGACGGAATCGTGGGGCCGGCCACCGAGGCGGCGATCGTGGCCGCCCTCGGCGCGGGCGCCGGCCAGGCCGCGGCCCGGGGCGCCGCGTCGGGGGCCGTCTCGGCCGGGGCGTGCGAGGTACTCAAGGGCTTCGACTTCGACCGCGACCAGCTCAAGCCCGCGCACCGCGCCCAGGTCGAGGCCGCGGCGCGCAAGGTCGCCGCCGCCGGCGGCGCGAGCGTGCGCGTGGTCGGCCACACCGACCCGGTGGGCAGCGCCGCCTACAACCTCGCTCTGGGCAAGCGCCGCGCCGAGCGGGTCGCCGCCGAGCTGCGCGCCGCCCTCGAGCGGATCAGGGCGGGCCTCGGGCGCGGCACCACGATCGCCGTCGAGTCGCGCGGCGAGAGCGAGGCGATCAATGGCGACGCGCC
>DAOLDO010001305.1:0-1678 GCA_035327325.1 Chloroflexaceae bacterium
CCTTTATTCATTCATCTATCGCGGCGTCCTTACTGAGGAAGCCCTTGACAGGGTTGGTCGGAACCGTCGCAAGCATTTTGGCGCTGAGGAGGCGCGAGGCCTCCACAAGACGCTGTGTTACGACCAGAAGTGGACCCGGTAAACGGAGCCAGGTGTGAGGTTATGATGTGCTAGGGTTTCGGGGCGGCGAACAGCCGGACCGAAAACCATGAAGCAACGAAAGCAAAAGCCCAGCAAGCGCCGCACGCACAGTGCCGAGTTCAAAGCCCGGGTCGCCCTGGAGGCGCTCAAGGGTATCAAAACCATCAACCAGATCGCCCAGGAGGAGGGGCTGCATCCTGTGCAGGTCAGCACCTGGAAGCAGGAACTGCAGGCGCGCCTGCCCGAGGTGTTCGCCAGCAAGGGCAGCGTCAGTGCGGAACGGGAGAAGACCGAGCGCGACCAGGCCCGCCTGGAACGCAAGGTCGGGCAACTCCTGATCGAGAAGGAGTTTCTCGAAAAAAAGTGCGATCAGCTGGGAGTCGATCTGAGCGAAAGACCATGATGGAACGCGCTCACTCCCAGCTGAGTCTCCGCCGGCAGGCCCGCCTGCTGGCCGTCAACCGCAACCGTCTGGAGCCCCGGCCCCGGATCACCGCGGACGACCGGCGGCTGATGCGCGACCTGGATGAACTGCACACCCGCTGGCCGGTCTACGGGCAGCGCAAGCTCCAGTTCGAACTGGGCCGGCGCGGGTGGCGGGTCGGCCGCAAGCGCGTGCGCCGGCTCATGCGGCTGATGGGTTTGGAAGCCATCGCGCCCAAGCCCCGGACCAGCCAACCCAGCCCGGATCACAAGAAGTATCCCTACCTGTTGCGGGATCTGCCGGTCACGCGGCCCGATCAGGTCTGGTGCGCGGACATCACTTACATTCCGATCCACGGGGGCTTCGCCTATCTGGTGGCGATCATGGACTGGCACAGCCGGGCGGTGCTGGCGTGGCGCCTCAGCAACACGTTGGACGCGGGCTTCTGCGTGGCCGCCTATCAGGAGGCGTTGCAGATTGCCGGCAGGGCACCGGACATCATGAACACCGACCAAGGCGTGCAGTTCACCGGCCGCGAGTGGATCGCCGTCGTCGAAGGCAGCGGCGCGCAGGTGAGCATGGACGGCCGGGGGCGCTGGCTGGACAACGTGTTCATCGAGCGGCTCTGGCGCAGTCTCAAATGCGAAGACATCTACCTGCGCGACTACGGCGATCTGGTGGCCCTGGAAACCGGCGTGCGCCGCTGGCTCAACGACTACAATCACGAACGCATCCACCAGGGGCTGGCCTACGCCCGGCCGTGGGACGTGTATCGCCCCGAGAAGAACCTTGCCCAAGCAGCGTAAAGCGATGAAAAGAGCGCTCGTGAAAGTTGCCCACCATCCGCCGCCGGCTCCGACGAGCTGGGTGGCCCATTCTCGCCGACGTCGGATGGTGGACAACTTTCCGTCACAGGCGCAAGTGAACCACCGAACGAACCAACCCCAACCCATGCCGGCCCCGACCCGTCCGTCATAACTAAAACCAGCTCAGCCCTGGCTCCGCTCAGGGGACCACTTCACCATCTCATCTCCGGTAAGCGTGGCCACCTTGAGCCGGCCGTCGGCCACGAAACCGGAGATCAAAGACCAATGCCGCTCCGCCTTCACCTGC
>DAOLDO010001306.1:0-1678 GCA_035327325.1 Chloroflexaceae bacterium
CCTCGTGGACCTTATCGCGGCCCTTGCCGGTGATAATGTACTGGAAGGAGCGCTCGCTGAAGCCGCCCTCGGCGCCGATGATGTCTACGTACTCCTCGAGCTTGAGGAACTCGAGGGCCTTGTCAATCACGCCGAGGAAGGGGAGCTTGACGGCCTCCTCGAGGCGCTGGCCGGTGATCGCGCCGGTGAAGTAGATCACCTTGAGCACGTGGTCGGTGAGGAAGCCCATGGTCAGCCCGGTCTCGGCGATGCTGGTGGGCTGGGGGGGGATCTCGGGGATGAGGGTGCTGTCGTGGGCGGGGGTGGGCGCCGGCTGAGCTGCCGCAATCTCGTGTAGCCTGAAGGTCATCGGGCCTCCTTTGACGGCACTAGGGCCGCGGGGGCGGGCGGCCGTGCTCGTAGCCGGGGCAGGGATGGGACTGTAGTATACGGCGGTCGCTGGGCAAGTGCAAGGGACGCGCGGCGACAGGGCGGGCGCATCTGCAAGTATACTGCGCCGCCGCCCGCGCGGCAATAGTACGCCGGTGCTACATGCTTATGGCCCCCATGGGCTGAGGACTACGACGCAAATTAGTAAGCGCAGATAAACGATCTTTCACCGCTCCTTCGCAATCATGTGATTGACGAGAAGATTACGGGCTGTATAATCAAAATATCCTGACTTCTGATGGTACGCCGCCCTGTAGGACGGTTCTGCTCCTGGTTCAGAGCGTGATGACACCGGATACCCCGGTGACGGCCGGGCTACGGCAGCGCGGTCGCCTGGTGCTACGCCCGTACTGCCGCCGGTAGTACGCCCCGAGGCCCCATTCGCCTCCCAGCGTGTCCCGCTCTTCCTGCGAGGGCCAGTCCCTCCTACCTCCTGTCCACGTTTGTGAGGTTCGTGCGCGCGCCGGGCCCTGTCGCCCCGGCGGCTAGAGGGGGAGCTATGTTCGGCAGCAGGCTCGCGGTACGCAACGCCATGACCCTGGTCTGCCTCCTGGCGCTGGTGCTGGTCTCGGCACTTCAGTGGCGGGGGGCGACGCCGGCTCTGGCAGCGGGAACGATCAGCGGCACGGTGTTCCAGGACTACAACGGCAACGGCGCACAGGATACCCCCGCCACTGCAACGGTTCCGAATGCCAGCGGCGACGGCGGGGTGACCAGGCTGGCCGTCGATCGTGGCCTGGGCGGGGTGACGGTGACGGCCTACGACAGCGCGGGGGCCGTGGTCGGCACGGCGACGACGGCGGCCAACGGCAGCTACACGCTCAGCGCGAGCGGCACGGGCCCCTACAGGGTCGAGTTCTCGGGCCTGCCGGCGGGCTTCCAGCCCGGCCCGGTGGGCGTGAACAACGGCTCGACGGTGCGCTTCGTGCCGGACGGCGCCTCGGCCAACGTGAACCTCGGCATCCACCTGCCCGGGGAGTACTGCCAGAACAACCCCGAGCTGGTCACGAGTTGCTTCCGGGGCGTGCCGCGGGCGGGCTTCCCGCCGCCGCCGCCCGAGGACGCGATCTCGGTGCTCTCGTTCCCCTACAACGCCGGCGCCAGCCAGGCGACGGCCTACACCCCGTACACAGTGCCAGACACGCCGACCCTGGCGGTCGCCAACCAGACCACCGGCGCGGTCTGGGGCCTCGATCACGCGCGCACGCGCTACACGATCTACGGCTCGGCCTTTATGAAGAACCACTCG
>DAOLDO010001307.1:0-1675 GCA_035327325.1 Chloroflexaceae bacterium
CCCGCCTCGCCCAGGCCCTGGAAGGCGTAGGGCGAGGTGCGCGGCTTGTAGGCCCCGCCGCGCAGGATGGTCGCCCCGGCCGCCCGCACTGCCGCGGCCGCGGCCAGGGTCTGCTCGCGGCTCTCGACCGTGCAGGGGCCGGCGATCACCGTCACCGTGGGCCCGCCGATCGGCACGCCGCCCACCAGCACCACCGTGTCGGCGGCGCGGAACTCGCGGCTCACCAGCTTGTACGGCGCGGTGACGCGGATCAGCTCGCCGACCCCCGGCATACGCTGGAGGCGGGCCGCCTGCTCGATCGGCCCGCTGTTGCCGGTGATCCCAATCGCCGTCCGCGTCGGCCCCGGCATGGGGTGGGGCACGAAGCCCATCGCCCTGATCTCGGCGCAGACCGCCTCGACCTCCTCGGCCCGGGCGTGGGCCTCCATCACGACCAGCATTACTCGTAGATCCAGGGGTCGGTCACCCGGCCCCAGTCGCCCACCAGCTCGGCGTCGCCGAAGAAGATCGCCGTCTCGCGCTCGCCGCTCTCGGGCGAGTCCGAGGCGTGGATCAGGTTGCGGCCGATCTCGACCCCGAAGTCGCCCCTGATCGTGCCGGGCGCGGCCTTGGCCGGGTTGGTCGCCCCGACCATGGCGCGGATCAGCTCCACGGTGCCGGGCTTGCCCGCCACGACGGCCACCACCACCGGCGCCGAGGTGATGTAGCTGACCAGGCCGGCGAAGAAGCCCTTGCCCTCGTGCTCGGCGTAGTGCCGCCGCGCCAGGGCCTCGTCCACCTGCATCAGCTTCAGGCCCTGCAGCTTCAGGCCCCGCCGCTCGAGCCGCGTGAGGATCGGGCCGACGAGCCCGCGCTGCACGGCGTCGGGCTTGAGGATGATCAGTGCGCGCTCCATATACTCCCCTGCTTCATGGCTCGTTGACGCGCGCAGTATACCATATGCGCGCCGCGCCCCCCGCCATGACACAGCGCCCCCTCTCCATTGCGGAGAGGGGGCTGGGTGGTGAGGTGGGTGCCGGCCTTGGCCCAATCGTAGGGCGGCGCTAGATCGGCACGGCCTCGCTGATGCGCTTGGCCGCCCGCCGCATCTCCATCTTCACCAGGCCAAGGTTGACGCTGCGCTGCGTGATCACGACCAGGATCAGCTCCTTGGCCTCGAGCAGCAGGATCGAGCCGTCCTTCGCGTCAATGATCGAGTCGACCAGGGTGCCGACCCCGATGCGCTTGGTGGCCTTGTCGATCTCGCCGAACACCGCCGCCGACATCGCGCCGAGGATCTCGGCGTCCTCCTCGTCCAGCAGCGTGCTGGCCACGACGAGCCCGTCCTTGCCCACAAGGAGGCTCCCGATCACCCCCTCGACCCGAATCAGATCTTCAACGATGCGGCGCATATGCTGATCCCTTGTCCGTTCTCGCTGGCCGAAGCTGTGGGGTGGGCAGGTGAGAGATCGGCCACGTCGCCACTCACCGGCCGAAGGTCACGTCGTAGGCTTTCATCGCGTCGCTGTAGCGGCCCTGCTTCGAGTAGGCGTCGCCAAGCAGCCTGTAGAGTTGCTGCTTGACGCCCGGGTCATCGGCCCGCTCGACCAGGGCCTCCAGGGTCTCGGTCAGCTGCTCGACGCCCTGGCCGGACCGCACCACCCGCTTGAAAGCCTGGGCCATGATCGCGGGTCGC
>DAOLDO010001308.1:0-1675 GCA_035327325.1 Chloroflexaceae bacterium
GGGTGCGGTCCTCGGGGTCGAGGGCGGTCCAGCGGAAGGCCAGGGGCTGGCCGGTGCCGTCGGTGACGTCGGAGATCAGGGGGCCGTGGCGGGTGACGCGCACGAACAGCTCGACGTCGTCCTCGCCCTTGACGCGGATCAGCTCGGGGATGACGGTCATCGGCTCCCACTGGCCGCGGTAGAGGGCCTCGTTGCGCTGGTTGACCCGCTCGACGAAGAGGTCCTGCACGTCGGGGTTGGTGTTGGTGACGCCCCAGGCGATATGGCCGTTGTGGCCGATCACCACGCCGGGGAGGCCGGGCAGGGTGGCGCCGACGGCGTTGATGGCGCCGCCGCTGACGTGGGCGAGGTACCAGATCGAGGGCATGCGCGCGCCGAGGTGGGGGTCGTTGGCGAGCAGGGGCAGGCCGGAGGCGGTGCGGCTGCCGGCGACGACCCAGTTGTTGCTGCCGACGTGCTCGCCGCCAAGGCCCAGGGCCCGCAGCTCGCGGCCGATGGCCAGGAGCGCGCCGTAGCCGTCGGCGGCGCTCGCGGCGGGGGCGCGGGCGTCGGGCGGGGACAGGGACGACGGTGGGCTCGCCCCGGGCGCCGGGCCGCGCGCCGCAACGGCTCTCCCCCCATCGGGCAGGATGAGCGGGTCGTCGGCGGCGGAGGCGGGCATGAGTTCGGCGGCGGCCTCGGGGCCGACGCGGGCCTCCAGGTCGGCCCGCAGCAGCTCCTCGCCCCAGTTCCCGCCCAGGTCCCAGGCCATCATCTTGGCCCAGGCGAGGGAGTCCTCGGGGCGCCAGGGCTCGGGCGCGACGCCGAGGATGGTGAACTCGACGGGGAGGCGGCCGGCGCTGGCCTCGACCGAGGCGTTGACCCCGGCGGCGTAGGCATCGAGCAGGGCGCGGGTGGCGGGGTCGAGGGCCCCGTAGGCGCTCTGGGCGGCGCGGTAGACGCCGAGGGTGCGCAGGAAGCGGTCGGTGTCGAGGGTGGCGGGGCCGAACAGCTCGGAGAGGCGGCCCTGGCCGACGCGGCGCTGGAACTCCATCTGCCAGAGCCGGTCCTGGGCGTGCACGTAGCCGAGGGCGAAGAGGGCGTCGGCCTCGCTCTGGGCCCTGATGTGGGGCACGCCGTCGCGGTCGCGCACCACCTGCACGGGGGCGGCGAGGCCGGGGGCGCGCAGCTGGCCCGAGGTGACGGGGAGCGAGCGGCGCAGCCAGAGGTAGCCGCCGCCGCCGGCGAGCAGGGCGACCAGGAGCAGGGCCCCGAGGGCCAGGGCGAGGGTTCGGAGCAAGCGCATCGGTGCACCTGTGCGGACGGCTGAGGGCTGATCACCCCGCGACGATCTCGATATCCTTGTCGAACGCCTTGCGGAAGAGGCCGGCGCGCCTGCCGGCGTCCCAGATCTCGACCGAGGCGTCGCCGTCGGCCAGGACTGTGAGGCGCACGGGCTCGCCGAGCTGGACGGCGACAGAGCGGACGACCTGGCTCTTGCTGCGCTCGAGGTACTCGGCGAGGCGCAGCAGGGCGCTGAGGCGCATGACGCGCTGGCCGTCGTCGTCCTCGAGCACCTGCGCGTAGGGCGTGAGGTCGCCCATGCCCTTGCGGTGGTTGCGCACCAGCTCGCCGAGGATGGCGAGCTCGCGGTGGGTGAAGCCGAGCAGGGCGGCGTTGTGGACGAGGTACTCGC
>DAOLDO010001309.1:0-1674 GCA_035327325.1 Chloroflexaceae bacterium
TGTGGGCGGGTCGGCGCGGGGCAAGCGTCGGCCGGGACGGCGGGGCCGGCCGGGGTGCCGACGCGGGCCGGGGCGCCCTGAACGGCAGCGCCCACGGGGCATGACACGCGGGCCGGGTAGCTGGCAGGGGCGAACGCTTTACGGGGTCCAGGGGCGAAGCCCCGGCGCGGGGGGTGCGGGGGGCCGGCGTGGCCCCCCGCAAAGAACGGGGTGGCAGGGACACCCCCTGCAACCAACCGGGGCCGCAGGGACACCCCCTGCAACCAACCGGGGTCGCAGGGACATCCCCTGCAACCGGGCCGGCCAGCCCGGCACACTTCCTGCACTGTGCCCGCGCTGAGCGGGGCGCGAGCGCCCCAGAGGCAGCGAGCGAAAGGCAGGAACGCTATGATGCGCACGGGCTCATCGGGCCGCAGAGGCGGCCTCGGCGGTGGGAGGCTGCTCATCGCGGCCGCCGTCGCCATCTTCTCGCTGATCACCTACTTCGGCACGCGGCAGACCAACCCGGTCACCGAGGAGGTGCAGAACATCTCGCTCACGGCCGAGCAGGAGGTCGTGCTGGGCCAGCAGGCGGCCCCGGAGATGACCGCGCAGCACGGCGGGCTGTCGGCCAACCAGGAGCTGCAGGCCCGGGTTGACCAGATCGGCCAGCAGATCCTCGCCAGCTCGGAGGCGGGCGAGGCGCCGTACCCCTTCGAGTTCCACGTGCTGGCCGACCAGGAGACGGTGAACGCCTTCGCCCTGCCGGGCGGCCAGATCTTCGTGACCGAGGGCCTGGTGGGCATCCTCGAGACCGAAGGCGAGTTGGCGGGGGTGATCGCCCACGAGATCGTGCACGTGGTGGGCCGCCACTCGGCCGAGCAGATCGCCCGCGCCCAGCTGGCCGAGGGGCTCACGGGCGCGGCGGTGCTCGCCGCCTACGACCCCGAGAACCCCAGCTCGGCCCAGAGCGCGGCGATGGCCCAGCTCGTGGCGCAGGCGATCAACATGAAGTACGGCCGCGACGACGAGCTCGAGTCGGACCGGCTGGGCGTGCGCTACATGGCGGCCGCGGGCTACGACCCGCGCGCCATGGCCAGCGTGATGCAGAAGCTCGGCGAGGCCAGCCAGGGGCCGCGCCCGCCCGAGTTCCTCAGCACCCACCCCGACCCGGGGCGCCGCATCGAGCAGATCGAGGCGGCGATCGCGGAGGAGTTCCCGCAGGGGCTGCCGGAGGGGCTGACGCCGTAGGGGCTGCCCCTACGAACCCCATCTGTTGCGAGGGGGAGCCCCTTCCCAACCCCATCTTTGTGAGGGGGCCGCCGCCGGCCCCCTCACGCTCCCCCGCGCGGGGGGCGCTGCCCCCTCGACCCCCAATAGATCTGGCTGTACTACCTTATTTGCCTCTGCTGTCATGCCTCAGTCCTCAAGGATCGGTGCGCGCCCTGGCCTCATCTGGCTGCTTGCCGGGCATGGCGCGGGTGGGCGTCGAGACGCCCCGCCGGATCGTCTCTACTGGCACACGGCCTGGAGTGGCCGATCACCCACGCCGGCCATGGGCCCAACCCGCGCCGGGGCGACCTGAACGGCAGCGCCCACGAGGCATGACAACGGGCCGGATGGCACGGCACAGGCATCGCCTTAAGGGTTCAAAGGGCGAAGCCCTTGCGCGGGGGGCGTGGGGGGCCGGCGGCG
>DAOLDO010001310.1:0-1669 GCA_035327325.1 Chloroflexaceae bacterium
GGCCGCGACACCGTGGGGGGCCGGCGGGGCGTGCGGCTCTCGGGCGGGCGGGTGCAGCGGGCAGCCGCGGCGCGCATGTTCGTGCGCGACGCCGAGCTGCTGGTCTTCGACGACCTCTCGAGCGCGCTCGACGTCGAGACCGAGCGCACGCTCTGGGAGCGGCTCTTCCAGCAGCGGGAGGTGACCTGCCTGGTGGTCTCGCACCGGCGCCCGGCCCTGCGCCGCGCCGACCGGATCATCGTGCTGAGGGACGGGCGGGTCGAGGCGGCGGGCACGCTCGACGAGCTGCTCGCGGGCTCGGCGGAGATGCGCCGCCTGTGGGCCGCCGGGCCTGATGGCGAGCCGGACGAGGACGGGCACGGCTGAGGCCGCCGCAGAGGAAGGAGAGCTGGATGAGCGACACCACGACGGCCCGGGAGCTGATCGAGGCCGGGCGCTACCTCGTCCGCCACGAGCTGGCCTGGGGCAACGCGGGCAACCTCAGCGCGCGCACGGGGGCGGACAGCTACCTGATCAGCGCCAGCGGCACGCGCCTGGGCGAGCTGGGGCCGGACGACCTGGCTGCGTGCCGGGTGGGGGCGCCGGCCGAGGGGCCGCGGCGCCCCTCCAAGGAGCGCCCGATGCACGAGGCGGTCTACGCGGCCCGCCCGGAGGTGGGCGCGGTGCTGCACGCCTCGCCGTTCTACAGCACCCTGGTCGCCTGCTGCGACGCCGAGGTGCCCGCCGACCTGTTCGTCGAGACGATGTACTACCTTGAGCGGGTGGCCCGCGTGCCCTACAGGCACCCCGGCTCGACCGAGCTTGGCGAGGCCGTGGCGGCCGTGGCCCGGCGCGCCAACGTGCTCCTGCTGGAGAACCACGGCGTGCTGGTGTACGATACAACCGTGCGCGAGGCCCTGATGGCCATGCACACGCTCGAGATGGCCTGCCGCATGTGGGTCGTCGCCAGGGGCGCCCGGCTCCCGCTGCGCGGCGTCCCGCCGGCCACGGCCGAGGCGTTTCTGGGCGAGGCGGGGTACCGGCCCCGCAGGGAGTGGCCGGGATGAAGATCGGCGTGGTCGCGGACGACATCACCGGCGCGAATGACATCGGCGGCCTGTTCGCCGAGGGCGGCTACTCCGTCCACGTCTACCCCGCCGCGCAGTTCGGCCCGGAGGCCCTGGCGGCCGACGGCGCGCCCGACGTCTGCATCCTCGACACGGGCTCGCGGCTGGACCGGCCCGAGCAGGCCGCCGCGAAGGTGGCCGCGGCGACCCGCGCGCTCCTGGCGGCGGGCTGCCCGCGCTTCTTCAACAAGACCTGCTCGGTCTTCCGCGGCAACATCGGGCCGGAGTTCGACGCGATGCTCGACACGCTCGGCGAGCCGTCGGCCGTGGTCGTCCTGGGCTTCCCGCGCAACGGCCGGCTCACGCTCGACGGGGTGCACTACGTGCACGGCGCCCGCCTCGAGGAGTCGCCCTTCCGCCACGACCCCATCCACCCCATGACCCGCTCCGACCTGGTGGGCATCCTGGCGGCGCAGACGGAGCGGCCCGTCGCGCTGGTGGACCACCGCGTCGTCGCCGCGGGCGTCGAGCGGCTGCGCGCGGCCGTGGACGCGGCGGGCGCGGGCTACTGCATCGTGGATGTCGCCGGCCAGGATGCCCTGGCGACGATAGGGCGGGCCGTG
>DAOLDO010001311.1:0-1666 GCA_035327325.1 Chloroflexaceae bacterium
TGCGAGAGGCTGGCGAGGAAGTCGCTCTTGCGGCGGTCGGCCAGCTGGGCCTGCTCCAGGGCGGCCCTGAGCTCCTCGGTGCGGCGGGCCACCTGGCGCTCGAGGTCGCTGTAGAGCTGCACGTTCTGGATGGTCAGCCCGACCATGCCGGCGAAGGTGAGCAGGCGGCTGGCGTCCTCGGCGAGGATGGCGCGCTGGCTGATGTGGTAGTCGGCCGAGAGCAGGCCGATCGGGCGGCCCTCGCGCCCGAAGATCGGCACCTGCACGTACGAGCGGCTGGCCGAGGCCGCCTGCTTGCGCGGCTCGACGCCGGGGTGGTCCCAGGGATTGTCTACGATGATCGCCTTGCCGCTGCGGATCACGTCGGCCTCGATCGTCGGGCCGTCCACGCGCAGCGGGCTGCTGTTCGCCACCTCCATAAAGTGCCGGGCCTGGCCCTCGCCGCCGGGGCCGAACGAGGCCGCCACCACGCGCAGCTGCTGGCCCTCCACCAGGTAGAGCACCGCCCGGTCGAAGCCGAAGCGCTTGCAGACCACGCAGGGGATGGTGCTGAGCAGCTGGGGCAGGTCGAGGATGCCCTTCAGCTCGTTGGAGACCGTGTTGAGCGTGGCGAGCTGGCGGGCGTTCTCCTCCAGTTCGCCGACCTTGCCCTCCAGCGCGTCGGCCATGCTGTTGAAGGCCACGGCGAGCTCGCCGATCTCGTCGCCCCCGGCGGGGCGCAGGCGCCGACCCAGGTCGCCGCCGGCCACGGCGCGCACGCCCTCGTGGACCACCTTGATCCGGCGCGAGAACGAGAGCGAGAGCACGAAGCCGAGGGCGCTGATAGCGAGCCCGAGGCCCACCAGGAGCCAGACCAGCTGCTGCTGGAGCCGGTCCTGCCCCTCTCGGATGCGCTGGCCGGTGCTGAGGGCCGGCGCGGTCACCTGGTCGGCGGGGATGACCAGGGCCACGCTCCAGCCGGCTGTGGCGATGGGCGCGTAGGCGATGTACGAGGGCTGGGCCTCGTAGTCAATCAGGGCGACCCCCGCCTCGCGCGCGGCCATGGCGCCGGCGATGCGGCGCAGGTCGGGGCTGGGCGACTGGTTCAGGTTCTCGCTGCGGAACGGCTCGTCCCAGCTGTGGCCGCTGGCCTCGAGGTCGGGGCGCACGATCACGTCGCCGGCCTCGTTGACCAGGAGCGCGATGCCCTGGGCGCCGATGTCAACCGTGAGCAGGTCCTGCTGGATGGTGGGCAGCAGCAGGTCGAAGGCCACTACGCCGACGAAGCCCCCGTCCTCGTCGTAGATCGGCGTGGCGCAGGTGGTGGTCAGGTCGCCGGTGTTGGCGTCCACGTAGGTGCCGGTCCAGACCGTGCGGCGGCTCTCGCGGGCCATGAGGTACCAGGGCCTGGTGCGCGGGTCGAAGGGCTGGATCTTGAGCAGGGCGTCAATCACCCGCTCGTTGTCGAAGGCGATCACGCCGCCCCGGTCGAGGGCGACGTAGCCGATGCTGACCAGCTCGTTGGCGGCGACGCTGGCCCGCAGGATCGGGATCATCTGCTGGGCGAAGGCGACCTCGGTCCCGTAGGCGGCCAGGGTGTCGGGGCCGGGGGCGGGCGCGACCCAGACCCGCTCGGGGCCGGGCTGGCGGGCGCCCGGCGGGTAAGCGGCGGCGGTGTAGGCGGCTA
>DAOLDO010001312.1:0-1665 GCA_035327325.1 Chloroflexaceae bacterium
TTGAGCTCGACCACGGTGCAATCGGAGGCACGGGCACAATCGATGATGTTGCTGCCGATGCCGACCTCGTAGGCGGAGTCTCGCCACCGGCCACGGTGGGGACCAGATCCAGCGGTAGCGCCGGTGCCCGGGTCCCGGGGTTGTGGGGGCCGACGGTGACGCCGGGTCCCGGGTCCCAAGTTGTGGAGGTGAAGCCGGTGCCCGGGTCCGGTGGAAGCGGAGAAGTCGCGCTCGGCGGCGGCGCCGGATAGATCCACGGCGCGAACGGAAAGAGAGAGGGCCACCGGTATGCCGCCGGGGCCCTCGAGGTACTGCCGCCGGATGGATGGGCAGGCTGTACGCGCGCAGCCTCGCTCATCGTGAAGCGGTCGTCCAGTTTTTGTCCGTCCGCGCTGCCGGATGGACGCTGCGGTACCGGTCTACGAGCTGAGCTGCTGGTGGTGCGCCGGCAGGTTTCATGTGTGCCGGCGCGACTACCGCGGCCAGGAGTACTGCGACGTGACCTGCCGAGTGAGCGGGCAGGCCGCGGGGCGCCGCGTCGCGAGCGCCCGCTATCAACGCAGCCTCGGCGAGGACGGCAAGCAGGACCGCCGCGACGAGCAGCGCGCCCGGCGGCACCGCAAGCCCTCGGAACCAGGGGCTGTACCTGATGAGGGTCGCCAAGAAGTTGCCCCTGGGGCGGAATGGCCGGCGTCGGCGGCTTCGGTCACGCCCATCACCGCCGACAACAGGAGCCACGATGGAACCGTACAAGCTGGTGCTGGCGCCGACGTCGAGGTGGACCCGCGTGTTGCTCACGCAGGGACCCGACGAGCTGTTGCGCGCGATCTTGCCGCCGCCGTCGCAGGTGCGGCACGAGCGCGCGGCGCCGCTGTTCCTCGAGAGCCTGGCGGTGTGGCTAGACACCGCGCTCCCCGTTGTGTTGTCTGTGGCCGACCGGGATGGCCCGTGCTGCCTCGGGCTCACCGACGAGCTGGGGCTGGGACGACGGTCGCTGTACTACCAGGTCGAGGTCAGCACGAGCACGGGCGAGGTCCGCCGGCGTCGCGGGACGCGGCTTCGCGGCGTCGGTGACTTCGGCGACCTCCGCCAGCTCCGCCTGGTTCCCGACGAGCGATGAGCCGAGCGCCTCAGCTCGCCGAGGTGCTGCGGCTCCGCCTGGTCGAGGGCCAGTCGATCCGCGCCATCTCGCGGCGCCTGAACCTCGCACGCAAGACGGTGCGCAAGCTGCTCGGGCAAGGACCGCCGGCGCCGCCGGTCGCGCCGCCGCGCCGCGGCTCGGTGGTCGATCTGTACGACGCCGAGATCCGCCGCCTGCTCGACGACACGCCCGACATGACGGCGACGACGATCCTCGAGCGGCTGCGCCCGCTCGGCTACTCGAGCGGCATCACGATCCTGCGCGAGCGGGTCCGGCCCTTGCGGCCGCGACCGCCGCGCGAGGCGTTCCTCACCCTCGACTTCGCGCCGGGCGAGGCGTTCCAGGTCGACTGGGCCGACTTCGGGTTCGCGCTGCCGGGCTGTCCGCGTCGGGTCAGCGCGTTCGTGATGGCGGCCTGCTACTCGCGTCAGCTCTACCTCGAGTTCACGGTGAGCCAGGCGATGGGAACGTTCCTGCGCTGCATGGAGCGGGCGCTCGGCTTCTTCGGCGGTGTCGCCCTCGCC
>DAOLDO010001313.1:0-1665 GCA_035327325.1 Chloroflexaceae bacterium
CCGCGGCGGGCGGCGTCGCTCAGGTTCTTGGCGAGGGGGCGGCCGCGCACGTCAACGGTGGCGACGAGGCCGCGGGCGCGCAGCCGGCGGGCCACCTCCTGCGCATAGGCGTAGTCGTCGTCGGCGACAGGGGCGACCAGAGCAACGCGGGGCGGCTCGGCGGGGGCGGGCGGCGCCGCGGCGGCCACGCGCTCGAGGCCGTAGGCGAAGCCGACGGCGGGCACGCTGCCGCGCCCGCCCAGAGCGGCCACCAGGCCGTCGTAGCGGCCGCCGCCGCAGAGCTGCTGGCCGGCCGGGTCGTCAATCTCGAAGATCAGGCCGGTGTAGTAGTGGAGCCCGCGGCCGAGGCCGAAGTCAATCGTCACCATGGCCGGGTCGAGGCCGTGGGCGGGGAGCAGGTCGAGGATGGCGCGCAGCTCGGCGTAGCCGGCGGAGGGCAGGCCCTCGGCGGCGAGCAGGGCGGCCACGGCGGGCAGGGCCTCGGCGGGCGGCCCGCGCAGGGCGCTGAGGCGGGCCAGGAGGTCGAGGGCGCGGTCGAGGGCGGCCTGCTCGTCGCCGCGGCGCAGCTTGCGCAGCAGGCGGGCCACCACCTCGTCGGGGGCGCGGCTGCCGGTGCTCAGGTCGATCTGCATGGCCTCGAGGGTGCGCAGCAGCCAGGCCGCGGCCTGGGCCTCGTCGAGGCCGGGCGGCAGCTCGAGGGCGGCGGGGGGCGCCTCGCCGGCGTCCTCGCGCAGGCGGGCGCGCACGGCCTCGGGGCCGCCGGCCCGCAGGCGCTCGAGGCTCCAGACCAGCAGGCCCTGGGCCCGCTCGGACAGGCCGAGGCTGGCGAGCAGCTCGCGCACCAGGCCGACGTGGCCGACCAGGACGCTGTAGCCCTTCACCCCCGTGGCGGCCAGGCCGGCGCAGGCCAGGGCGAGGGCCTCGGCGTCGGCGCGGGGGGCGGGGCCGCCCACCAGCTCGACGCCGACCTGGGTGAACTGGCGGTAGGTGAGGCGCTGGGGGCGCTCGTAGCGGAAGACGGGGCCGGTGTAGCTGAGGCGCAGGGGGAGGGGCTGGTCCTGCAGGTGGGCGACGTAGGCCCGCAGGACCGAGGCCGTCCACTCGGGGCGCAGAGCCAGCTCGCGACCGCCGAAGCTGAACTCGTAGATCTTGCCGGCCAGGTCCTCGCCGAGCTTGCGCAGGTAGAGGTCGCGCTGCTCGACGATCGGCAGGTCGAGGGGGGCGTAGCCGTAGGCCGCGAGGATAGCCTCGAGGGCGGCCCGGGCCCGCGCCGTGGACCTCAGCTCGCCCGGGAGCACGTCGTGCATGCCGCGCACCGCCTCGATCGTCCCGCTCACGCTGCCCTCTCTCCCCTCCAGGCTATCGCCGCGCCCGCCATTTTAACCGAACGCCGGCGCCCCGACAAGGCGGCCCGGAGGCCGCACAATTACGGCCCTGTGAGCCGCGCGGCGATCTCGCCGTTGCTCGCCCCGGCTGCCACCAAGCGCGGCACTTCCAGCTCGCGGGCCGAGACCGTCTCGCCGCCGGGCAGGGCCGCGACCGGGCCGGACGAGGCGCAGGGCGGCGCGCAGGGCCGCCACCAGCCGGCGACGGGGCACGACATCGCCCCGCGGCAGCGGCGGGGTGAAGCCTGGTCTGCGCCAGCCAGTGGAGGGAGGCCACAGG
>DAOLDO010001314.1:0-1663 GCA_035327325.1 Chloroflexaceae bacterium
TGACCTGGAGCGTCTCGCGGTTGTAGCGCTTGCCCTTGCACTCGCCGCAGCGCACCCAGACGTCGGCGAGGAACTGCATATCAATCTTGATCTCGCCGTTGCCCTCGCAGGTCTCGCAGCGGCCGCCGCGCACGTTGAAGCTGAAGCGGCCGGCCTGGTAGCCGCGCAGCTTGGCCTCGGGCGTCGCGGCGAACAGATCGCGCAGCAGGTCGAAGAGCTTCACGTAGGTGGCGGGGTTGGAGCGGGGCGTGCGCCCGATCGGCTGCTGGTCAATGTCAATCACTTTGTCGAGGTGCTCGAGGCCGACCAGAGCCCTGTGGGGGCCGGGCTTGAGCTGGGCCTTGTTGAGCCTGTTGGCCAGGGCGGGGTAGAGGGTCTCGGTGATCAGGGACGACTTGCCCGAGCCGCTGACCCCGGTGACGGCGACGAAGGTGCCGAGGGGGAAGCGCACGCTCACGTCGCGCAGATTGTTGAGGGTGACGCCCTCGATGCTGAGCCAGGCCTCCTCGCCGGCGGCGACGCCCTCGGCGGCGCGCAGGCGGGGGCGGCCGCGGCGCTGGGGGACCGAGGCGGCCAGGCGGTCGAGGCGGTCGGCGATGGTCGCGGCGAGGATGGGCTTGCGGCGGCGCGGGGGGACGGCGATCTCGAGGCGCCCGCTGAGGTACTGGCCGGTGAGCGAGCCGGGGTGGGCCTCGATCGCGGCGGGCGGCCCGCAGACCACCACCTCGCCGCCCTTGACCCCGGCGCCCGGGCCGAAGTCAACGATCCAGTCGGCGGACTGCATAGTCTCGAGGTCGTGCTCGACCACCACCAGGGTGTTGCCGAGGTCGCGCAGGCGCAGCAGGCTGTTGAGCAGCTTGCGGTTGTCGCGCTGGTGCAGGCCGATCGAGGGCTCGTCGAGGATGTACATCACGCCGACCAGGCCCGAGCCGATCTGCGAGGCCAGCCTGATGCGCTGGGCCTCGCCGCCCGAGAGGGTGGGCGCGGGGCGCTCGAGGGTCAGGTAGTGCAGACCGACGTTGAGCAGGAAGCCCAGGCGCTCGCGGATCTCCTTCAGCACATCGTCCACGATCTGGAGCTGCACCTCGTCGAGCACCAGGGCCGGGTCGCCCTGGCCGTGGCCGGAGATCGCCTGGACCCACTGATGGGCCTCGGTGATGTTCTTGCGGCAGACCGCGCTGACGTTGACGTCGGCCACGCGCACCGCCAGGCTCTCGGGCCTGAGGCGGGCGCCGTCGCAGGCCGGGCAGGGCTGCTCGCTCATGAACTGGACGTAGAACTCGCGCGCCGCGTCGCTGCCGGTCTGCATGAAGCGGCGGCGGATCTCGGCGGCCACGCCCTCCCAGGTCCGGTAGAACTCGCCGCGGCTGCCGCTGTCGCTCGACCAGGTGAAGCGGACCTTCTCCTTGCCGCTGCCGAAAATGATCACCTCGCGCTGGCGCTCGCCCAGCTGGTCCCACGGGGTGTCGAGGCTGAAGCGGTAGTGGGCGGCGATCGAAGCCAGGGCCTTGTAGGCCCACGAGTCGCTCTTCTTGCGCAGCTCGCCCCAGTAGGTCACGGCGCCCTCGTGCAGGCTGAGGGCCCCGTTGGGGACGAGCAGGGACGGGTCAACCTCGAGGCGGGTGCCGAGGCCGGCGCACTGGGGGCAGGCGCCCTGGGGGGT
>DAOLDO010001315.1:0-1659 GCA_035327325.1 Chloroflexaceae bacterium
CTGACCTACCAGCTCACCAACACCACCCGCACCGTTGACGTGGTCTCGCGCCTGGTCTTCCTGACCGCCCGCCGCAACCTGGTACGGGCGCTCGAGGCCCGCCGCCCGCGCCTCGTGGTCTCGACCCACCCCCTCGTGCACCGACTGGTGGTCTGGGCGAAGCGCTCGCGGCGCATGCCCTTCCGGGTGATCACATGCGTGACCGACCTGGTGAGCCTGCACGCCTCGTGGACCTACCCGGGCGTGGACCTGGCCCTGGTGCCGACCGACGAGGCGTTCGAGCTGATGTACCGGCGCGGCATGAGCCCCTCGCAGATGCGGCGCACCGGGTTCCCCGTGCACCCGAAGTTCGCCGCCTACACGGCCACGCAGGCCGAGGCGCGCCAGTCCCTGGGCCTGGCGGCCGAGGGTTTCACCATCCTGCTGACCGCGGGCGGCGTCGGCTCTGGCCGCCTCGGCGAGCTGGTGGTCGAGCTCGAGCGGGCCTTCCCGAGCTGCCAGCTCCTGGTCATCACCGGCAAGAACCGGGCGATCTACGACGAGCTGCGCCGCGGGCGGCGCGGCGCCGGCACGCGCATCTTCGGCTTCGTAGACAACATGGAGGCCCTGATGGCGGCCAGCGACACGGTGGTCACCAAGGCCGGCCCCGGCACGCTGATGGAGGCCCTGGTGATGCGCAAGCCCGTGGCGGTGACCGAGGCCGTCGGCATGCAGGAGCAGGGCAACATTGACTTTGTGCTCAACAACGAGCTGGGCCTCTTCTGCCCGACCAACGAGCGCATCGTGGGCGCCGTGCGCGAGCTGCAGGACTCGCGGCGCTACGCCGACACGGTGCGCCGCCTGGAGGGCGCCGTGCCCCGCGACGGCTCGGCCCAGATCGCCCGCACGATCGTGGAGCAGCTGTCGCTGGTGGACAGCCAGCCCTACCAGGGCGGGCGCCTGCGCGGCGCGCTGCTCGGCCTCACGCGCGGGCGGCTCCTCGGGCGGGGGCGGCGGCGAGTGTAGGGGGCTCGCTGCGCTCGCCGAGGTGAGGCTCGCTACGCTCGCCGGGGTGAGTGCCCTCGGTGCTGCCAGGCTCGGATCACCCCCGCGGGCGAGCGCAGCGAGCGAGCGTCACCCCCCCGCGGGCACGGCACGGATGATCACGCGCTGGGTGAACTTCTCGGGGCCGGTGGGGGGCCAGCATGTGACCAGGGTGACCATCTCCTCGCCGGCGGGGCCGATCAGGGCGGCGTTGGCGGACCGCTGCTCGGGCGGCGCGCCCTCCTCGTCCACGATGCGGCGGTCGTTGACCACGTACTCGTACTTCTGGCCCCCGCTGTAGAGGATCACCGGGTCGCCCGGGAGCACGTAGTAGAGGTCGCGGAAGACCTGGCCGAAGCCGCCGACGTGGCCGGCGAGCACGATGTTCTCGCCCTCGCCGGGGTTGGCCGAGCCGCGGTGCTGGCCGACGGCGTACTCGGCCACCTGCCAGACCGCCACCTGCTGCCCGTCCTGCTCCACGACCTCCCAGCCGACCTCGATCACCTTGGCGTCGAGCTTGACGCTGGGGAGGATGATGCGCTCGACGGTCGAGACGTGGGCGGCGAGCTCGGGCGGCGGGGGCGGCGAGGCGAGTTGACCCTCGGCGACGACGGCGGCGGCCACGGGCGCGGGCTG
>DAOLDO010001316.1:0-1656 GCA_035327325.1 Chloroflexaceae bacterium
CCTGGGGCAGGGCGCGGAGGGCCGCGCGGCGGGTCTCGATGCTGTCCGCGGTCGTGGCCAGGGCCAGGGCGAACAGGGCCGGGTCGTTCTTGGACGCCCCGCTTGCGGTGCTCACTGCCACGATCTCGGCGACGGCGCGGGCGCCGTCCTCGGCGAGGCAGCGTGCGACGGCCTCGGCGTTCTCGCGCGTCAGCTCGCGCTCGGTGGCGTAGTAGCTGCCGCCCTCGCTACCGAGGATGAGGAAGCGGCGGAGGCGCGCCCAGTCGTCGACGGGGTAGCTGTAGCCGCCGGCGCTATTGGCCACCTGGCCAGCCAGGGGCTCGGTCTGCGGCATCGGGCCGAGGAGCTTGCGCAGGTACTGCATCGGCGGCCTCCGTTTCTAAGCGTAAAGCGCAAAGCGCAAAGCGTAGAACAGCCGGGCAGGGGACGCCAGGGCGAGAATTGTTCGGTCGCTTTGCGCTTTGCGTTCTGCGCTTTGCGTTTGGTTGGCGCCGGGGCGGGAGTCGAACCCGCGACCACCCCGTTATGAGCGGTAACCATCTCTCTTCGGCCCGGTCTCGGGCGAGGGGTGAAAGACGGTGTAAGGCGCTCTACCACTGAGCTACCCGGCGTACGGGCATCGGGCAAGGGGACGCGGGAGGGGTCCGGGGTAAAGGTAACCCTCCCGCTCCGGCCCGACGCGTTCTGATCGGTCAGGGGCTGCGGTCTCCGACGTTGACGCTCCTGCTTGCTCAGCAGAAGCCGTACTGGCTCCAGGTGACGCGGGCTGCCAGGTCGAGCTTGCGGGCCAGGGGCAGGGCCAGGGGGCGCGGCGTCGAGCGCAGGGCCATGCGGGCCTGCTCGGGCGTGCGGTCGGCCTTGCGGGCGTTGCAGTCACGGCAGGCGGCGACGACGTTCTCCCAGCTCGTCTGACCGCCCTGGGCGCGTGGCACGACGTGGTCGAGGGTCAGCTCGGCGCGGCCGGGGCGGCAACCGCAGTACTGGCAGCTCTCGCCATCACGCAGGAGGACGAGGGTGCGGCTGACCTGCGGCCGGCGCATGCGGCGCGTGTGGACGTAGCGGAGCAGGCGACGACAAGTGGCGTGGCAATCGCGTCGCGGGCCGAGCGGAGCGGGTTTGTACCGGCCTCAACGACCTCGGCCTTGCGGGTGGTGAGAAGCCGCATCGCCCGCTTGAGTGTGACGATCGCCAGCGGCTCGTAGGTGGTGTTGAGCACGAGAACCTGCACGGCGGTCTCCTTGGTGGCCGAGCACGACGGAGTTGAACCATCCACGGTCGCCCGTGGCCCCGGTCTTCCAGGCCGGTCGCCGCACCCGCGATTGTTAAGGTGGCGGGCGGGCACGGGATCGAACCGTCAGCCTTCTCAGGGCCGTCGCGTGTTCAAGACGCGTCGCGCCACCAGGCGCCGCCCGCCCCTGGATGATGCCGTGGGTGGGGCTCGTACCCTTCGGGGATGCCTTCGGCATTATGCGAAGCTGGCGCGCAGCGCTTACACACACGCCCCTCGCGGGGAACCTTTTTTTAGACGGGTGCGTCTGCCGGTTCCGCGCACCATGGCACGATGCTGGACGAGCGCGGCGGTATCGCGCCGCTCACGGCAAGGGCCGTGACCCTGGTGTAAGCGCTTCGCGCCGGCTGCGCCAACGAGCCCAGTTG
>DAOLDO010001317.1:0-1655 GCA_035327325.1 Chloroflexaceae bacterium
TCGGTCGTGCTCACCTTCAAGCAGCAGATCGCGGCCGGCGGCCCCGTCACCGTGACCCACCCCGACATGGCGCGCTACTTCATGACCATCCCCGAGGCGGTCCAGCTGGTGCTGCAGGCGGCCACCCTCGGCGCCGGCGGCGAGGTCTTCAGCCTCGATATGGGCGAGCCGGTCAAGATCGTGGACCTGGCCCGCGACATGATCGAGCTCTCGGGCCTCGAGGTCGGCCGCGACATCGAGATCGCTTTCACCGGCGCCCGGCCCGGCGAGAAGCTCTACGAGGAGCTGTTCGTCGCCGGCGAGGACTACGAGCGCACCTTCCACGAGAAGATCTTCATCGCCTGCAACGCCTCGAAGCTGGTGCCCACCGCCCTCGACGATGCCGTGCGCGCGCTCGAGCAGGCGGCCAACCGCGACGACGCGGGCGCCATCATGGGCGCCCTCTGCGCTCTCATCCCCGGCTTCTCCACCCCCGGCGCCCCCGCCCTCCTGCCGGCCCGCGAGCTGGGCAGCCCCGAGACCCCGCTGATCGCCCACGCTGTCGGCGGGCAGGGGTAGCGCGGGGGTAGTACAATAGGGGGCGATGACCGACACGAGCCCGAGGAGGTAGTCATGAGCGGACCCGTCGAACCCTCACCCCACGTCCTGATCACCGGCGGCGCCGGCTACATCGGCTCGCTGCTCACCGGCGTGCTGCTCAACGCCGGCTGGCGGGTCACCGTCGCCGACGACCTGCTCTTCGGCGGCCAGTCGCTGCTGGGCTACTGGCAGCACCCCGGCTTCCGCTTCGCCAAGGTGGACGTCTGCGACCCGGCCCAGTTCGCCGTCGAGGGCGGCGCGATCAGGGTCGGCGCCCTGCCCCCCGCCCCCTGCGACGCCGTGATCCACCTGGCCGCCATCGTCGGCTTCCCCGCCTGCCAGATGGTCGGCCCCCAGGTGGCCTGGCGCTACAACTACGAGGGCACCAGGCGCGTCTACGCCGCCGCCGAGGCCGCCGGCGCCAGCCGCTTCCTCTTCGCCTCCACCTACAGCAACTACGGCCTCTCGCCCGACGGCGCCCCCGTCGCCGAGGACTCGCCCCTCAACCCCCAGTCCCTCTACGCCGAGACCAAGGTCGCCTCCGAGCGGTTCCTGCTCGACGAGACGGCCGGCGGTCGGGCCGCGCCGACGATCTTCCGCTTCGCCACCCTGTTCGGCGTCTCGCCGCGCATGCGCTTCGACCTGATCGTCAACCAGTTCGTGCTCGAGGCCCTCACCAGGCGCCGCCTGGTGATCTACCAGCGCGGCTACGCCCGCTCCTTCGTCCACGTGCGCGATGTCGCCGACGCCGTCAGGCTCGCCCTCCAGGCCCCCGCCCAGCAGGTCGCCCGCCAGATCTTCAACGTCGGCGGCGACGATGGCAACTACACCAAGGACGAGATCGTCGCGATCGTGCAGCGCTACGTCGAGGGCACCCGCGTCGAGCATAAGGACCTGACCTTCGGCGGCGATATGCGCGACATCAGGGTCAGCTTCGCCAAGATCCGCCAGGCCCTCGACTACACCCCCCGCCTCACCGTCGAGGACGGCGTGCGCGAGGTGCGCGACGTGCTCGAGGCTGGCGTGATCAAGGACGCCTTCGACAGCCAGTACCGCAACGCCCAGTTCATCGTTCA
>DAOLDO010001318.1:0-1652 GCA_035327325.1 Chloroflexaceae bacterium
GCCCCGTGGGCGCTGCCGTTCAGGGCGCCCCGGCGCGGGGTGGCGCCCCGGCCGGTCCCACCGTCCCGGCGGAAGCTTGCCCCGCCCCGCCCCGCCCACTGGGGCCTGCCTGGCAACGCGTCCGAGTGCGCCGGCGCGCGTACCGATCCTTAAGGACTGAGGCATGACAACGGGCTAAACGGGCCGGCAGCGCCCTCAAATTGGGGGTCGAGGGGGCAGCGCCCCCCGCGCGGGGGAGTTTGAGGGGGCCGGCGCGGCCCCCTCAAGAGAAAGGGGTTAGCAGGGCACCCCCTGCGAGCAACGGGCTGGCGGGGGCACGCCCGCCCCCCCGTGGTAGAATGGCTCCGTTCAACGCTACACCTACGCGGAGCGTCCCCATGAGCGAGCTGCGGCGCGAGTCGCCCTACCCGATGGTGCCGATCGACGAGGCCCACAGGCTGATCATGGCCCGCGCCGCGCCCCTCGGCGTCGAGCAGGTGGACGCCCTGGCGGCCGAGGGGCGCGTGCTCGCCGAGACGGCCGTCGCCCCCGAGGACGTGCCCGACGTGCCCAAGGCGGCGATGGACGGCTACGCCCTGCGCGCCGGCGACGGCCTCGCCGAGCGGCGCGTCGTGGCCGAGCTGGCCGCCGGCGCCGAGCCCGGCCTGCTGATCGGCCCCGGCGCGGCCGCCCGGATCATGACCGGCGCGCCAATGCCCGCCGGCGCCGACGCCATGATCCCGGTCGAGCTGACCGAGGAGGCCGACGGGGTGCTGCGCGTCCGGCGCGCCCTGCAGCCCGGCGACTATGTGCACACCGTCGGTCAGGACGTCGCCCGCGGCGCGCCCGTGCTCGAGCGGGGCCACGCCCTCGGCGCGCCCGAGGTGGGCCTGCTCGCCACCCTCGGCCTCACCCGCGTGCCGGTCTACCGGCGGCCCCTGGTGGCCGTGCTGGCCACCGGCGACGAGGTGGTCGAGCCGGGGGCGCCACGCCCCGCCGGCGCGGTGTACGACTCGAACCGCTACGCCCTGCTCGCCGCCGCCCGCGAGGCCGGCTGCGAGGCCGTGGCCCTCGGCATCGCCCGCGACAGCTACGCCGAGCAGCGCGACGCCATCCTGGCGGGCCTGGCCCGGGCCGACGTGCTGATCACCAGCGGCGGGGTCAGCATGGGCACCCGCGACCTGATCAAGCCCATCCTGGCCGAGCTCGGCGAGGTCCACTTCGGGCGCATCGCCTTCAAGCCCGGCAAGCCCACCACCTTCGCCACCGTCGGCGGCAAGCTGGCCTTCGGCCTGCCCGGCTACCCGGTGTCGTCCCTGGTCTCGTTCGAGGTCTTCGTGCGGCCGGCCCTGCGCGCGCTCATGGGCGACGCCCGCCCCTGGCGCCCGCGCGCCCGCGTGGCCCTCGCCACGCCGATCAGGCCCTCGCCCGACCGGCCCGAGTACCAGCGCGTGACGGTCGCCCTCGACGGCGGGCGCCTCGTCGCCCGCAGCACCGGCGGCCAGGGCAGCTCGCGGCTCCTCTCGCTGCGCGGCGCCAACGGGCTGCTGCTCGTGCCCCCCGGCGAGCAGCCCTACCCCGAGGGCGCCGAGCTCGAGGCGCTGCTGACCGGGACGCTGGTGTGAGGTGTGAGGTGTGAGGTGTGAGGTGTGAGGTGTGAGGTGTGAGGTGTG
>DAOLDO010001319.1:0-1651 GCA_035327325.1 Chloroflexaceae bacterium
GGGCGGGCCAGGGCCAGGGTGCCGAAGGCGCAGCTGGCCGTCGCCCCGTCGGCCTCGCCGGGCAGGAAGTTGGCGGCGCCGACGAAGGCCGCCACCTCGCGGGTGGCCGGGCGCTCGTACAGCTCGCGGGGCCGCGCCACCTGGGCCACCCGGCCGCCGAGCATCACCGCCACCACATCGGCCAGGCTCAGGGCCTCCTCCTGGTCGTGGGTTACGAACAGGGCGCTCACGCCCTCGCGGCGCAGGATCTGGCGCACCTCGGCGCGCACGGCTTGCCGGAGGCCGGCGTCGAGGTTCGAGAAGGGCTCGTCGAGCAGCAGCAGGGCCGGGCGCGGGGCGAGGGCGCGGGCCAGGGCCACGCGCTGCTGCTGGCCGCCTGAGAGCTGGTGGGGCAGGCGCCGGCCGGCGCCCTCCAGGCCGACCAGGGCGAGCAGGTCGGCGGCGCGGGCGGCCCGCTCGGGGCTGCGGCCGAGGCCGTAGGCCACGTTCTGCTCGACGCTCAGGTGGGGGAAGAGGGCGTAGTCCTGGAAGACCATGCCGACGCTGCGCTGCTCGGGCGGCAGGCCGGCGCCGCAGGGCGAGACCACCGTGCGCCCGCCGACGCTGATCACCCCGGCGTCGGGCTGCTCGAAGCCGGCGATCAGGCGCAGCAGGGTCGTCTTGCCGCAGCCGGACGGCCCGAGCAGGGCCATGAACTGCCCCGGCGCGAGGCCGAGGTCCACGGCGTCCACGGCGACGAGGGTGCCGTAGCGCTTCGAGACGCCCTGGACGGCGAGGGCGGCGGTGCTGGCCTGCGATGGCTCCATAGACCCTAATTATAACCCAGGCCCGCCGGCGGCCATCACTCGGCGGCCCGCTCCTGGGCGATCATCAGGGCCATGGCCAGGGCCGAGATCAGCAGGAGCAGCAGGGCCGGGGCGGCGGCGCGGGCGAACATCGCCTCGGTGCTGGCGCTCCAGACCATGGTGGCCAGGGTCGGGAAGCCCGTGGGGCCGAGCAGCAGCGTGGTGGGCAGCTCCTTGATCGCCGTGAGGAAGACCAGGGCCGCGCCCGCCAGAATGCCGGGGGCGAGCAGGGGCGCCGTGACGCTGGCGAGCACGCCGACGGGCCCGCGGCCGAGGGAGCGGGCGGCCTCCTCGACGCGGGGGTTCAGCTGGTGCAGGGTCGTGCGCACGCTGCCGGCGGCCTGGGGCAGGAAGCGCACCGTGTAGCCGATCAGCAGCATCGGCAGGGTCTGGTAGAGGGTGGGCGCGAAGTTGGCGCCGAAGAAGACCAGGGCCAGGGCCACCACCACGCCGGGCAGGGCGTAGCCCAGGTAGGCGCCGCGCTCGAGCAGCCGGCTGAGCCGCCCGGGGTGGCGGGCCGCCAGCAGGGCGACGGGCAGCGCGCAGAGCACCGTGACGGCGGCGGCGAGGCCGGCGGCCAGCAGCGAGTTGCCCGTCGCCCTCCAGAGCGAGTCGAGCTCCTGGCCGTTGGCGAGGCCTCGGGCCAGCCAGTAGCCCAGGGCGCCCAGGGGCATGCCGACGCCCAGCAGGGTCAGCCCGGCGCAGTAGGTCAGGGCGAGCCAGCGCCATGGCCCGAGGGCAACGGGGCGGCGGGGTCGCGCGACGGCGCTGGTGGTGCGGCTCATGCTCGGCCGGCCGCGGATCAG
>DAOLDO010001320.1:0-1644 GCA_035327325.1 Chloroflexaceae bacterium
AGGTTCTGATCCTGATCTACGGCGGGCGCTCGGACCGCCTGTGGGACATCACCGAGTACCGCGAGCTCCTGCTGCCCCTCGGCTACGCCGTCTACGCGTACGACGTGCTGCTGCGGGCCCGCAAGCTCCGCGCGGGCGCCGCGGCCTGAGCTGGCCGACCGGCAAACGAAGAAGCGCGAGTGGGCTGCTTGCCCACCCGCGCTTCTCGTTGGCGCCGGGCCGCCCCTACTGCGTTACGTCGAGCCTGAGCAGGGTGAGCGACATGGGCGTGAAGGTGTAGGTGAAGAGCTTGCTCACCCCGTCCAGCGGGGCGCTCGGGGCGTCCGCCAGGTCGTCGGCAGGGTCGGCCAGCCCGTTGAAGGTCACCTTCAGCGCGTCGAGGGCCGCGGCCTGGGCGACATCCACCATGCCGCCCGTGACCGCGCCGACACCCTCGACGCCGATCGTGGCCGTGCGCGAGCCGGGCGCCTTGTTGATCACCAGCAGCGCGACCCGGCCCTCGGCGTCCCGCCCGGCGTAGACGCTCAGCTCGCGCGCCGGGTCGAAGCTCGAGCTGACCGGCAGCAGCTCGCCGCCGAAGCGCGCCCACAGGGGGAAGGCGTAGTACTGCGGGTAGCGCTCCAGGCTGCCGGCGTCGAGCATGCCGTAGTTGCCGATCTCCTCGGTGACGCCGTTGGCCAGGTTCCACTGGTTGGCCATCGCGAAGCCGTGGGTGGCCAGCTGCCCGATCGTGTCGGCCATGTGCAGCATGTTGACGGCCCGCGTCATCAGCCGGCCCGTGTCGTTGTCCTGGAACGAGAAGAGGTTGTACTCGGTGACGGCGATGGGCACCTGGCGGCCGCCGGTGTGGCGCTCGAAGGCCCCCCGCGCGTCCTCGGCGATCTGCGCCCAGACGCCGTGGGGCTGGGCCAGGGCCGCCTCGGGGGTGCGCGGGGAGTCGAAGAAGGCGTACTGATGAATGACGTAGAAGTCCATCGCCTGGCCCGCCCCGGCGATCACCTCGTTGCCCCAGTTGTTCCACTCGCGCTGGAAGGGGATGCCCACCGCGCCGACCATGATGCTCGGGTCAACGGCCCGCATCACCTCGCGGAACTCGAGGAACCCCTGACGGCGCTCGGCGCCCTCGCCCTTGCCCATCACGTACTCGGTCCCGTCGCAGGTCCAGGTCTCCTCCCAGCCATAGTCGGCGCAGTCCTTGCCCATGCCCGCCCTGCCGCCGTAGACCTCGTTGCCGACCTCCCACAGCCGCACGCCGACGGGCGCGGGGTGGCCGGTGTCGGCGCGCAGCCGGGCCCAGTAGCCCACGGTCTGCCAGTCTACGCCGCGGGGGTCAACCCCGATCGGGCGCTCGTCGTTCACCTCGCCGTTAAAGAAGGCCACCAGGGCCGCGGCCTCCTCGGCCGTCTCGTTGAACGAGACCGTCCACATGGCCTCGCCGCCGACGGCCTTGAGCAGGGCGATGAAGTCGCTCGGGCGCGCGGCGTAGGCGCACGGGTCGGCCCGCTCGGTCTCGCAGGCGAGCCAGCGGTACTCGTTGCTCCAGCTCCCGCCGGGCAGGCGCAGGACGCTGAAGCCGGCCGCCGCGGCGCGGCGCACCAGGGTCTCGTTCGCCAGGCCGTCGGTGTTGAGCCAGGCGGGCACATT
>DAOLDO010001321.1:0-1638 GCA_035327325.1 Chloroflexaceae bacterium
CCCGCCAGGGGCCCCGCCGAGATCCTGGTGCGCCCCGAGCAGATCGCCCTCGCCCGCGACCCCGACGGCCCCCACGAGGTGGTCGAGCGCAGCTACTTCGGCGCCGACCAGCTGGTCGAGCTGCGCCTCGCCGGCGGCCCCCGCGCCCGCGCCCGGGTCTCCCCCTGGCACGACTTCGCCCCGGGCGACCGCGTGGCGGCGACGGTCTACGGCCCCGTCGTGGCGTTCTAGGCCCCCAGGAAGCCGTCCCGGCGAGGCGGATCTACGGGGCGCGGCTGGCACTACAGCCGCCCGACGTGCGCTGGCACGCTTCTTGCTTTGTGCCGCGGCGTGGACATCACCGAAACCTCCAGCGGCGCCCCGTCGCGCCCCCGCCCACTGCGCGAGACCGCCCTGGCCACCCTCGTGGTGCTGCTGGTGCTGCTCGGCTTCGCCCTGATCCTCAGCCTGCGCAACGTCCTGGTGAGCGTCTTCCTCGGCCTGCTGCTGGCCACGGCCCTGCGCCCAGTGATGGGCCGCCTGCGCGAAGGGCGCCTGCCGCGCTTCCTTGCCGCCAGCGGCTCGATCCTGCTGCTGATCGGCGGGCTGGTGGGCTTCCTGGTGCTGGTGGTGCCCGTGGTGGCCGACCAGGCCGACACGATCGCGACGGCCGCGCCGGCCCTCTACGCCGGGGCCCGCACCTGGCTGATCGAGTCGCGCTTCCGCCTCTTCCGCCAGCTCGGCTACCGCCTCGAGCCCGAGTTCGCCCTGGGCGCGCCCGGCGGCGAGCCGCTGTGGTCCCAGCTCCTGCCCACGCTCGGCTTCATCGGCTACGTGAGCTTCATCGCCATCTGCACGGTCGTGTTCGCCTACTACTGGCTGCTCTACCGCGAGCGCTCGGTGCGCGGCCTGCTGCTGCTGCTGCCGATGGAGCGCCGCGAGGGCGCCGAGCGGGTCTGGATCGAGATCGAGGGCCGCATCGGCGACTACCTGCGCGGCCAGTTCATCCTGGCCGCCGTGGTCTTCGCCCTCTCGCTGGTCGGCTACTGGATCGCCGGCGTGCCCTTCGCCCTGCTGCTCGCCGTGGTGGCGGGCGTTCTCGAGCTGGTGCCCTTTATCGGGCCCTTCATCGCCACGGGCGTGGCCGTCGTCGTCGGCCTGAGCGAGGGCCCCGAGACCGCCGTCGCGGCGATCATCGTCGGCCTGGTGGTCCAGCAGTTCGAGAACAACATCCTCGCGCCCCGCGTGATGGACGAAACCGTCGGCGTGAGCCCCGTCGTGACCCTCCTGGCCTTCGTGGGCTTCGCCGCCCTCTTTGGCCCCGCCGGCGCGCTGCTGGCCATCCCCCTCGCCGCGGCCCTGCAGGTGCTCTTCACCGCCTGGCTCCAGCGCAACCCCGTGCCCGAGGAGGCCGCGCCCGCCGGCCGCACCCTGGTGGACCGGCTGCGCTACGACGCCCGCATCCTCGCCGCCGATATCGCGGGCCATCTGCGCCAGAAGGAGGACGCCGTGCACGCCGAGGCCGACGCGCCGGAGGAGGCCCTCGAGCAGATCCTCCAGGAGCTCGAGCTGCTGCTCGGCCCTGAGGAGGGCGCCGCAACGCCCGCGCCCGAGCGGGCCCTGGGGGCGGCACGATGAGCCCGCGTATGGTCGCCCTGC
>DAOLDO010001322.1:0-1635 GCA_035327325.1 Chloroflexaceae bacterium
TATGCCTGCCCGCATCATCGAGGAGCTGACCAGCCGCAAGAAGGAGAAGATCGCCGCCTTCCTCACCTTCGAGAGCATCGTGGCCGTCATCCTCGGCTTCATGCCCATCTTCATGATTTCAAGCACCTGGCCGCTGCTCACCCGCGTCCCGCTCTGCCTCGCCGCAGCGCTTGTTGGCTACATCTGCACCGTGGAGCTGCACGGGATGCCGCTCTACGAGCACGCCCTGTGGACAGCGCGTGGCCTGTTTCGGCTCAAGTCCCAGGGCAACCGGGTCGTCCCCGAGGACCTGCCCGGCGCCATCCCTGCCCCGGACGAGGACCGGGTGATCGTGGTCAGCGGGGCGATCGAGCTCGTCCAGCGCGAGATCAGTGCCCCTTCGCGGCCGGCGCTGCCGCCTTCGGTCTCTCCTCAACGGCAGGAGAGCATTGTCGGCGACCAGGCAGCCCTGGAAGACGACGATCGCGTCCTGGAAGTGAGCTGAGGCACCCATGTACCTGTTCGATATCGCCAGCGTGCCGATCGACCTGGTGGGCGACCTCGACCGCTTCGAGGAGCGGCTTGGCGGCTTCTTTACGTCCCGCGACTTTCCGATGCGCCTGATCGCCCACTCGACCGCCTTCCCCATGCAGGATCCGATCGCCGCCGTGCGGGATAGCACACATCGCGCGGAGAGCCTCTACGTCCGCATCCGTCCGCTGCGTGAGGCGATCGATGCCTGGTGCCAGGACCACGAGGCCGCTAATCTCGCCGATGCCCTGCTCAGCCTTGGCGAGCGCGAGTATGACGAGTTGAAGGCGCACCTGCGCGAGACCGGCTTTGATCTCAGTTCCTGCTTTGCCGAGGCTGCCGACTTCGCCCAGTGGGAAGCATTCGTGGCGGCGCTCGACCTCGTCTTCTGGCGGGTGCCCTGGGCGCGCGAGGCGGTGCGGATGTACGAACTGATGGAGCGCCGCGTGCTGCGCGCCGTCCAGTACATCCTGCTGACCTGGGAGCCCGACGACGTCTCCGAGATGGCCATCCGCGTGCCGCTCGCCGCGACAACCCGCCGCCCGGTGCGCCGCATCGACTACCTGCCGCCGGTCATCGCCGGCCCCTACCGCGAGCATCTCTCCTACCTCGCGCCTGAGGAGCCGGAGCAGCCTTTCTTGGCCGTGCTGACCAGCTACGACTTCGCCGGCGAGTGGGACGCCACCCTGTTTCACGAGCTGATCTCGCTCAACCTCGACATCTCCATCGTGGTGGACGTGGTCACGCTCAACCGCTCCAAGTCGCAGCGCGTCGCCGAGATGGCTTACAACGCCGCCAAGCTCGTCGCCCGCGACCAGAGCCTGGTCGACATCCGCGGCGAGCAGGTGGTCCACGACGCCCGCGAGGTGCTGGGCTCGCTCAAGGGCCAGACGCTGCACGCCATCCAGGTCGCGGTCCTCGTGCGTGGGCGCAGCAGGGATGAGCTCGAGGCCAACGTCGTCACCGTGCGCGACCTGTTCGGCGCCCGGCACAAGCTGCTGCGCCCCTCCGGTGCCCAGAGTGCCGCGCTCAAGCTCTTCTCGACCCTGCCGCGCAAGCGGCTCGAGGCTCCCTGGAAGCCGCGCACCCAGCTCTCCAAGGTCGTCGGCTGCGCCGCCGGCATGG
>DAOLDO010001323.1:0-1634 GCA_035327325.1 Chloroflexaceae bacterium
ACGCTCCCCCCCGACTGGAGCCTGCTGGGGTGGGATAAGTACATTTACGTGCGGATGAACGTGCGCGTGGCGGTGCCAAACTTCGCCCGCGGCTGCCCCTTCACCTGCCGCTTCTGCTCGCAGTGGAAGTTCTGGCGGCGCTACCGCTCGCGCAACCCGATCAAGTTCGTGGACGAGATCGAGAGCCTGGTGCGCGACTTCAAGGTGGGCTTCTTCATCCTGGCCGACGAGGAGCCGACGCTCAACCGCAAGAAGTTCACGGCGCTCTGCGAGGAGCTGGCGCGGCGCAAGCTGCCGGTGCTGTGGGGCATCAACACCCGCGTGACCGACATCATGCGCGACAAGGAGCTGCTGCCCCTCTGGCGCAGGGCCGGCCTGATGCACATCTCGCTGGGCACCGAGGCCGCCGCCCAGATGAACCTCGAGATGTTCCGCAAGCAGACCACGATCGAGCAGAACAAGCTCGCGATCAAGCTCATCCAGGACGCGGGCATGGTGGCCGAGGCCCAGTTCATCATGGGCATGGAGAACGAGACGCCGGAGACGATCGAGGAGACCTACAAGATGGCCCTCGACTGGAAGGTGGACATGGCCAACTGGAACATGTACACCCCCTGGCCGTTCGCCGAGCTGTTCGAGGAGCTGGGCGACCGGGTCGAGGTGCGCGACTACTCGAAGTACAACTTCGTCACCCCGATCATGAAGCCCGACCTGATGGAGCGCGAGCAGGTACTCAAGGGCGTGCTGCGCAACTACGCCCGCTTCTACATGCGCAAGGCCTTCCTCGAGTACCCCTTCATCAAGGACAGGGCCAAGCGCAAGTACATGCTGGGCTGCCTGCGGGCCTTCGCCAAGACGACCTTCGAGAAGCGCTTCTACGACATCGGGCGCGTGCACATGAAGGGCGGCGCGCTCGAGGTGGACCTGGGCTTCGACGAGAGCCGCGTCTTCACCCGCGAGGAGATCGCCAGGATGAAGGAGGAGCGCCCCGAGCTGGTGGCCGACACCACCTTTGGCGGTGCCATCCCCGTGCGCTTCGACCCCGAGCTGGTGAAGCACCAGGCCGAGAACGAGCTCAACCTGCCGCTGCGCGACCCGAATAAGCAGGTCGGCTGCTGAGAAGCGCCTCGCCTCGCGGCCCCGGCCCTACAGGGGCCGGGGCCTTCGTATTGGTGGAATGCCCGCAACCGGCGCGAAACCTTTCTTTTCTCAACGGGAGGTCCCGCCGCCTTATACTGGGCTTAAACCCACATCGCACCACTACGTGTCGTATCGCACGCGGCCGCCGCAGCGGTGGTCGCGCCGCCGCCATAGACGGACGGGAGGTGAGCGATGGCCAAGGGACAGCTTGCAGACCGCTACAAGGGCTTCCGCTACCTGGTGGAGATTGACGGGGTGCCCAGGGCGGCCTTCGGCTACTGCGTGGGGCTGAGCGAGGCCCACGCGCCGGTCGAGTATTTCATCAGCGACGACACCGTTGACCTGCTCGACGTGGCCGCTCCGGCCCCCGAGGCGCACCTGATCCTGGCCCAGGGGATCGCCTTCGACGATGCCCTCGACGCCTGGCGGCGCGCCTCGACCGCGGGCGAGCCCGAGCGCCACGACGGCGTGATCGTCGAGTACGACGGCAGGGG
>DAOLDO010001324.1:0-1632 GCA_035327325.1 Chloroflexaceae bacterium
CGTAGCGGTTGGCGCCGCTGAGGGTCTTGAAGAAGGCGCCCGCACGCTCGCTGGCGTCGAGGGCGACTTGAAGGTCTTCCGGCACGCTCGCGGTGCTGGCCGGGTCGTAGGCGGCGTCCCAGCGCCCGGTCTGCCGGGCACGCTCGACCGCGGCGAGGCCGGCCGGGCGCACGCGACCAGCGGCGATCAGCGCCTCGGCCTTGGCGCGGTTGACCTTGGACCAGATGCTCTGCGGGCCACGTGGAGTGAAGCGCTGCAGCCACGACCGCTCGTCGTAGCCCTTCTTCTGCCCGTCGATCCAGCCGAAGCACAGCCCGGCCTCCACCGCCTCATCGTACGCGAGCGAGCGCAGCCCCGAGGCCTTCTTGGCGAGCCGCAGCCAGGCGCCCGACGCCGAGGCGTGGTGCTCGTCAAGCCAGGCTTCGAAGTCGGCCTGGGTCTCGAACAGCATCACTGGGAGCCCGTCGCCGGGCGTGGTGGGGGAAGACATCGCGCGTACCCTCCGTAGAGCTGAAGGCATACGGGGCTTTGCTCAGCCAGCAGAACGCGCCTGGGTTCTGAAAAATCCCCTCCGGTTAGGGCTTAGTCGGGCCTGCTTGCTTTCCCATCAAGCCACAAGGTGTCGGTCTCGTCCCGGTGCGTTCCGGTCGAGCCCACGTGCTTGGCGTCGATGTTGTCTCCGTGCTTGAGAACATGCACGATTGCCATCGCATGTCCTCGCCCCAGACCATAATCGGTTTTAAGCCACGCGATGACTTCGCCGGCTTTGACCGACGGACTGACGAAGCCCTTCTGCGCCGCCAACGCGATAAACTGCCGTGGCGTCAGGCCCGTCTTCTGCTCGATGTTGTCCAGGTAGGCTTGAAATGACATGGGTTGCCCTTTCAGTCACTGTCGGATCACGTGGAAGAAATGGAAACCGTGATCACACCTATAGCTGATGCAGTGTAGCAGACCGTTCAGAGGAGGGGCAAGCCACCGAACCGCAACGCTCAGCCACGCCGAAGGCGTCGGCTGGAGCGGATGTTGAGCGGCGCTTCGACGTGCCTTCCCGTGTCCCCAAGTGCCGCCATTGTGGTCAAGCGTCCTGCTTCGCGAACGCCAGACCCTGCGCTGCAAGCGCCTCGCGGAGCAGCCGGATCGCCTTTGGGCCAACCCCGTGCAGGCGCAACAGCTCGGCCTCGCTCACTGCCGTGAGCTGTGCGAGCTGGGTGTAGCCGGAGAGCGCGAGCACACGTCGTGCCGTCCGGCCAATGCTCCGCGGTAGCTCGCTCTCCGGTTCCTGGTGTGTATCGCCACTCATTCCTGCACCTTGATTGGGTCAGCGACCGACAGCGGCGCGTCGAAGAAGGGGGTGACAACGGCGGCCAGCAGCGGCGAGGCGAAGATGTCGTAGTGCGTAGTGCCGGGCAGGATGGCCAGGCGTGAGACCGGCATCTTGGCGCGGTCCCAGCCGGCGTCCTCCTTGCCGCCGCCTAGCAGCCCGAAGAAGGCCGCCGCGTGGGCGGGCGGGACACTGTCGGCGTCGCCGTAGACCAGCAGGGTCGGCACGCGCAGCGCAGCCACCTCGGCCGACCAGTCGTAGTGCTGGCGCTCCAGTTCGCCCATCTTGTCGAGCAGGCGCGGGAACTG
>DAOLDO010001325.1:0-1629 GCA_035327325.1 Chloroflexaceae bacterium
CGAGCAGGGTGCTGGGCCGCTGGAGGATTTGCCAGACCGCGCCCTTCTGGTAGTCGGCCAGGTCGCCCCCGCGCAGGAGCGAGGCATTGATGCCGGGGAAGGACAGGTGACTGCCGTCGTAGACTCGCATGCGGTGACTGTTGAAGCGCTGGTTGTAGATCGCGCACAGCTCGTCAGCGCGGGCGGAGTCGTCCCAGACCCAGCGCGCAAACGCCTGGTTGATTTCCTGCTGCTTCTCCTGGGCGGCCACCGTCTCGGCGGGATTGAGCACGCGCCGCTCCTGGTCGCCCACGATGACCACGTCGTAGACAGTGACTGGCACGCCGCGTAGCGAAGCTTGAAGGATGTCGATCGCATCGGCACGCTTCGTACCCCAGCGCGTCGTGGCCTCCACGGCGAACGCCCCCTGCTTGCCGGGGTCGGACAGCGCCCACTCGCTCAGGGAGGGGCGGTAGGTCGTCTCGCCCGTCCAGGCAGGGAGCAAGCTTTTGATGAAGGCAGTGACAATCGGCCCTGGCAGCCAGAAGGCGTTGAGGTTGACGATGATGTCACGCGGGCCGAGTGGCTCAGGCTGTACCGCCTCCAGGGCCGCGACGTTACGCGTAAATGCCGGGTCGCGCTCGGCCCAGGCCCGGGCGTCGCGCAACTTGGCCACCACGTCGCCGCTCAGGTAGATGTCGGCGAGCTCGTGCTGGCCTGTGCCGGGAAGGCGGTAGACCCGCTCGCCCAGCGCCTCGATCACGGCGTCGGGTGACTGCCCGACCAGCATGGCGATGTAGGCGATGTCGAGGCCGCCGCGCTCGTCGAGGCAGCGCAGCAGTGCCTCGGTGGCGGTGAACGTGCCGGGGAGGGCCTGCTGGTGCGGGCGCAGGGTGCGCTCGCGGAAGATGCGCTCGCGGTCGGCGAGCCAGCGCCCGCTCGGCGTACGGCGGGGGTTGCGCTCCAGGGCGAGCAGAAACTGCAGCTCGGGCAGGTCGCCGAAGAGCCGCTGGTTGCGCGGGTCGTGGATCACCCCGTACTGCCACACAAACCGCTCGTAGACCTGGTTCAGCTCGGCCCGCGCCGTATCCACGCCCGGCTCGTCGTTCAGCTCGGCGCGGATGAGCGCCTTGGCCGCGTTGTAGATTGCGGCCATGCCGGCGGCGCGCTCCTGGGCCACGCCGCTCAGCGCGGGGATGGCGATCTGTTCGGCCCGGCGCTCGTACAGCGGTAACGTATCAGACCGCAACGGTGACGCCTCCATTTCGGGAGGCGCAACGGGCGCGACAACATCTGACGGCAGCAGCGTGGCGAGGCGCGACTGAAGCGTTGCGGCGAGGTCGCCAGCGGGCGGCATGACCTGGAGCCAGAGGCTGTTGTCGCTGGTGACCACGACTGGCTGGCCAACCACCCTCTGCGGCTCGTCGAGCCAGCACTGGTTCACCGCGACGCAAGCCGCGGCGAGCTCCTCGGGGTCCTTGATCTCACGGGTGTAGCGCGAGCCGAAGGTCATCGAGCGATGGTCGGTCGAGCGCGGGTAGTCAGCCTCGGCGATGGCGAGCCAGCGCGGCTGCTCAGCCCCGGGCAGGGGCTTTTTCTGGAGGATGAGCAGGTCGGTGGCGCTCTCCGAGCCGCTGATGCGGCGGAACA
>DAOLDO010001326.1:0-1629 GCA_035327325.1 Chloroflexaceae bacterium
CGACCACGGGGGGGCGCCCCTACGGGCGGGGCCGGGCGACCACGGGGGGCCCCGAACGGCGCCGTGCCGCCGCCCCGGGGCCGGGCGACCACGGGGGGCGCCGGGCGACCACGGGGGGTCGCCCCTACTCTGGAAGGCCCTGGTCGAGGACGCGGAGCCAGTTGCCGCCCATGATCGCGGCGACGTCGGGGTCGGCGTAGCCATGGGCGGCGAGGGCCTCGGCGAGACGAGGCATATCGGCGACGCTGTCGAGCTCGCGGGGGATGTGCTCGCGGCCGAGGCCGCCGTCGAGGTCGCTGCCGATGGCGGCGTGGCGGGCGTCGCCGGCGATCTGGCAGACGCGGTCAATGTGGCGCACGAGGACCTCGAGGCCGTAGGCGTCCTTCGGGTCGCCCCTGCTGTAGCCGGCGGCGAGGAAGGCGTTGTAGAAGACGGCCCCGACCACGGCGCCGCGCTCGACCAGGGCCCTGATCATGGCGTCGCTGAGGTGGCGGTCGGCCAGGCGCTCGGCGACCAGGGCGCGGCAGTTGCTGTGGGAGGCGATCAGGGGGCCGGGCCAGAGCTCGAGGGCCTGCCAGAAGCTTTCCTCGGCCATGTGGCTGACGTCGAGGATGGCGCCGGCGGCGGCGAGGGCGGGCAGGAGGGCGCGACCGAGGGGGGTGAGGGGCCCGGGCTGCCTGGTGCCGCCGCAGTAGCGGGTGCCCTGCCAGGCGGGGCCGACGATGCGCACGCCGCGGGCGACCCACCAGGCGGCCTCGGCGGGCGTGACGATCGGGTCGGCGTTCTCCATGAGCACGACGATGCCGAGGCAGCCGTCGGCGGGCCAGGCGGCCTGATGGGCGGCCAGGTCGGACCGGGTGAGGATGACGCGGGCGAGGCCGCGGGCGGCGAGCCCCTGGTAGTAGTCGAGCTGGGCGAGGGCCTGGGCGTGGGCCTCCTCGGGCGTGGCGTAGACCAGCTCCTGCGCCAGGCCGGCGCCGAGGGCCGCGGCGGGCAGGGTGAAGAGGGTGGCGAAGACGAGGCCGACGCCGCCGCGGCGCAGGTCGGGCAGGCCGACGGTCGCCGTGCCCTCGCAGGGGTCGGGCGGCTGCTCGGCGGCCCTGATGGCCGCGACGCCGGCCTCGAAGTCGCGGCGGCCGGCGAAGACGTTGTAGGCGATGTCGAGGTGTCCGTCAACGTACATCAGGGAGCCTTGTGCAAGGGTGCCGGCGCAGATCCGACGCTGGCCCCTATGATACCACCTGCGCGCCGCTGGCGGGGACGGGGTGCGGCTGCGCCGCCCTCACTCGAGGGCGAAGTAGCGCGTGTTGAGGCCGTTGGGGTCGAAGCCGGGGCTGAAGACGAGGGCCACATCGGCGGCGCCGGCGGGCAGCTCGAGCACGGTCCACCCCTCGACCTGGCCACCGGGGAGCAGGTTGGCGTCGAGCGCGGGCGTGTCGTCGGGGAGGATGTACACGGGCGGGTGCTCGATGGCCTCGGCCGCGGGGTCGGCGGCGCCGGCGCGCACCGCGGCGAAGTCGCTCGGGCCGAGCGACGCCCAGCCCACCGCGCCGCCGTCGCCCAGGTAGCGCACGCGCAGCCGCACGAGGGCGTACTCGTGGCCGGCGGCGGGGCGCTCGACGGCGTCGA
>DAOLDO010001327.1:0-1629 GCA_035327325.1 Chloroflexaceae bacterium
ACGACTTCGGGCGCATCGCCGCCCAGACCGCCAAGCAGGTGGTGCTCCAGGGCATCAAAGAGGTCGAGCGCGAGTACATCTACGGCGAGTACATGGACCGCGAGGGCGAGCTGATCACCGCCACGGTGCAGCGCATGGCCAAGGGCAACGTCATCCTCGAGATGGGCAAGGCCGAGGCCATCCTGCCCCCGAAGGAGCAGGTTGACAACGACCGCTACTACCACGGGCAGCGCCTCAAGGTCTACCTGATGGAGATCCGCCGCGAGGACCGCGGCCCGCGCCTGATCGCCTCGCGCACCCATAAGCAGCTGATCATGCGGCTGTTCGAGATGGAGGTGCCGGAGATCTACAACGGCACGGTCGAGATCAAGTCGATCGCCCGCGAGCCCGGCCTGCGCACCAAGGTGGCCGTGGCGGCCCGCCAGGAGGGCATTGACCCGGTCGGCTCCTGCGTGGGCATGCGCGGGATCCGCATCCAGAATATCGTCAACGAGCTGAACGGCGAGAAGATTGACGTGGTCCAGTGGTCGAGCGACCCGAAGGACTTCATCGCCAACGCCCTCTCGCCCGCCCAGGTGGTCGAAGTGCACCTCAACGACGACGACCACGCCGCCCTGGTGATCGTGCCAGACAAGCAGCTCTCGCTCGCGATCGGCAAGGAGGGCCAGAACGTGCGCCTGGCCGCCAAGCTGACGGGCTGGCGCATTGACATCAAGAGCGCCACCGCCCTGCTGGAGGAGGAGCGCGCCGCCGCCGAGGCCCGCGGCTACGCCGAGGCCGAGCAGATGCAGACCGAGGCCGAGCTGGCCGGCGCCAAGGTCGAGACGCGCAAGGTCGGCGCCGACGGCCGCATCGTCTACGAGAAGCAGCGCTACGGTCCCCTCGGCAACGACCTGATCGGCGAGACGGTGCAGCTCCGGGCGACGTCGCAGAAGCTGTACATCTACACCAATGACAAGCTGATCGCATCCTACATCTTGATGGAGGGCGGCGACGTCGAGGAGGAGTAGAGCGGGCCTATGACAGAGCGAGGCAACAGGCAGGCCCCCCGGCCAAGGCATATCCCCCAGCGCACATGCGTGGCCTGCCGGCGCGGCGACGCCAAGCGCCAGCTGGTCCGCGTGGTGCGCGACGGCGAGGGCCGCGTCGCCGTTGACCCGGGCGGGCGGCGCAATGGCCGCGGGGCCTACCTCTGCCACGACCCAACCTGCTGGGAGCAGGCTCTGAAGCGCAAGGCCCTCGAGCGGGCCCTGCGCGTCGAGGCCCTCCACCCAGACGACCGGGCGGCGCTCCTCGCCTTCGCCTCCGGCCTCACCGCCCCCGTCGAGCCAGCGCAGACAGCCAGCCCGCAGGAAGCCAGCTAAGCACCCCTGCCCCGTCGCACCGGGCCCCAGCCAGGCCGCCCAAGCGCCAAGGGGCGAGAAAGGATCTTTAAGATGCAAACCGGCCTTTCATTCAACGAGCGTGACCCCCAGATGACGCGCTACGCCGGTGGCGGCGGCCGACCGGGCGGCGGCGGCGGGCGCCCCGGCGGCCCTGGCGGCCCCGGCGGCGGCGGCCGACCGGGCGGCGGCGGCGGCGGCAGGCCCGGCGGCCCTGGCGGCCCCGGCGGCGGCGGCCGACCGGGCG
>DAOLDO010001328.1:0-1628 GCA_035327325.1 Chloroflexaceae bacterium
CCCTCGGCCCCCAGGCGGAGGAGCAGATCGAGGGCCGCCCCGTCCAGGCCCAGTGGTTCGAGCGCACCCGCATCGAGCTGCACCCCGAGAATGAGGCCCCCTACGACGTCCTGCTCGGCCGCATCGGCGTCGAGGCCCTGGAGCGCGAGGGCCGCGACTGGTTCGAGTTCCCCCGCAGCGAGCCGCGCGAGGGCTGCCGCTTCTTTGAGGAGACCGGGCACAACGTCTGCGGGCCTATCCTGCAGGCGTGGCAGGCCAGCGGGCTCGAGCTCGACGGGCAGAGCGGCACCAGCTTCGCCGAGAGCCTGGCCCTCTTCGGCCTCCCCCTGAGCGACGAGCAGACCGAGACGATCGAGGGCCGCGAGCTCACCGTCCAGTGGTTCGAGCGTGGCCGCTTCGAGCTGCACCCCGAGAACCAGCCGCCCTACAACGTCCTGCTCGGCCGCCTCGGCGCCGAGGTCCGCGAGGGCATCGGCCAGTACGTGCTGCCCGGCGAGAACGTCTTCCCCGAGGGCGTGGCCTACCAGGAGTCGACCGGCGACTTCTTCGTGAGCAGCACCGGCGACGGCACGGTCTTCCGCGGCAACGTGCGCCGCGGCGCGGCCCAGCCCTTCCTCGCCGGCGGCGCCGACGAGCGCACCACCGCTATCGGCCTCGCGGTTGACGACGCCCGCGGCCGCCTGTTCGTCGCGGGCGGCGGCACCGGGCGCATGTTCGTCTACGACGTGCGCGACGGCGGCCTGGTGGCCCGCTTCCAGACCGAGCGCGCGCCCACCTTCGTCAACGACGTGACCGTCGTGCCCGGCGGCGACGCCTTCTTCACCGACTCGCAGAGCCCCGTGCTCTACCGGGTCTTCGCGGGCGAGGGCGGCAACCTCCAGGTCGAGCAGTGGCTCGACTTCACCGGCACGCCCCTGCAGTACCAGCAGGGCTTCAACCTCAACGGCATCGTCAGCGACGCCGAGGGCCGCTACCTGGTGGTCGTCCAGTCGAACACCGGCAAGCTCTTCCGCATCGAAACCGCCTCGAAGGCCGTGGTCGAGATCCCCGTCAGCGGCGGCGAGCTGACCAACGGCGACGGCCTGCTGCTCGACGGCGGCAACCTCTACGTTGCGCGCAACCAGCAGGGGCTGATCGTCAAGCTGCAGATGGCCGAGGACCTGAGCGGCGCCACGGTGGTCAGCAGCACCTCCGACCCGAGCCTGACCTACCCGACCACGATCGCCCGGGCCGGCGAGCGCCTGCTGGTGGTCAACTCGCAGTTCAACAACCGCGGCGAGGGCCGCCAGCCCGAGCTGCCCTTCACCGTCTCCAGCATACCCATCCCGTAGGCCGGCCCCTGACCGCGCAGCCCCCCGCCGGCCTACGGCGGGGGGCCGCCGCGCGCGGTGCTACCACCGTGGCCTCCGCCACCCCGGCCTGGGCCCGTTCGGGCGCCCCTACGGCGTGGCCCGCGTCACGGGGCCCGCCCGACCGCCACGTGGGTGTCGCCCGCACCCGCGCCCACGACCGTCCCGGCGTCGCCCACACGCCCCCAGACCGGGCGCCCCCGGACCGGGCGACCACGTGGGGGCGCCCCGAACCGGGTGCCCCTGGACCGGGCGACCACGTTGGGTCGCCCCGAACCG
>DAOLDO010001329.1:0-1628 GCA_035327325.1 Chloroflexaceae bacterium
ACCGCCCTCCCCTACGGGCTGCTGGCCGCCGCCCTGGCCGCCCTCTGGCTCGCCCGCCTGGCCCTGCGCGGCGGGCCCGGGGCCGCCCGGCGGCGCGCCCTCGCGGCCGCCCTGGCCGTCGGCCTGCCCGCCCTCGCCGCCCTGGCCGTGGCGGGCCAGCTCGACCGGGGCCGGGCGGCCGGCTGGCACGACGCCCGCACCCTCGCGCCCGCCCCCCGCGCCGCGGCCGGCGGCGGCTACGCCCTGGTCCTCGAGCCGGGCGAGGAGGCCGTCCAGGCCCTGCCCGACGTCGCCACCGCGCGCCTGCGCAACGGCGCCGTGCGCGCCGGCGCCCGCGTCTGGGGCGACGGACCCGTCACGGGCCGCCTGGTGGTCTACACCGGCCAGATGCGCCAGGAGTACGCCTTCGCCGTCGAGCGCATGTCCGTGGCCGAGCTGGGCGCCGCCGTGCCCACCAGCGCCCCCGACGTGCGCCTCGGCATCGTCGCCGAGCGCGGCCGCCTCTACGCCGGCGACATCTGGGTGCGCGGCGTCGGCCTGCCCGGCCAGCTGCTCGCCAATGGCGACCTCGCGCGACCTGCCCTGCGCCCCGACTCGCCCCTCCAGCCCGTCGCCGGCTACCTCCGCCTCGACGAGCTGCTCTGGGTCGCCCAGAGCGGGCGGCTCGCCTGGGGTCTCGACCTCGGCGCGTGGTGGCGCTGGCTCTTCGCCAGCTTCTGGGGGCACTTCGGCTGGATGCACGTCGTCTTCGTGCGCGGCTCGCTCTGGGAGCCGGCCATCGCCGCCATGGCCGCCCTCGGCCTCGCCGGCGCCTGCCACGCGGCGGCGGCCGGGCGCCCGGCCCGCCGCGGCCCCGCCCTGGCCCTGCTCGCGCTCATCGGCTTGTCCGCCCTGCCCCTCCTGGCCAACGCCATGATCGACATGCGCCTCATCCAGCAGGGGCGCTACCTCTTCCCCGCCCTCCCCGCCCTGGCGGCCCTCATGGCCCTCGGCCAGGCCGCCCTCGTCCCCCGCGGGGCCCGCGCCCTCTGGCTGGCCTGCTGGCTCGGCTTCTGGCTCGCCTGCGCGGGCGCGGCCCTGCTCGCCCAGGCGCGCTTCTACTACGGGTGACCGCAGAGTCCCGGAGGAGGTCCGATGGCCACTGTGCTCCTCGCCCACTCGTACTTTCTCGCCTACGACCCCAAGCAGACGCAGAAGATGCGCCCCTACCCGCCCCTGGCCACGCTCTTCGCGGCCGGCGCCCTGCGGGAGGCCGGCCACGCCGTGGATCTCTTCGACGCCATGCTCGCGGCGGGCGAGCACGAATTCGCGGCGGCCCTCGAGCGCGAGCGCCCCCGGGTCGTGGCCCTCTACGAGGACAACTTCAACTTCCTCAGCAAGATGTGCCTCACCCGCATGCGCGAGGCCGCCTGCGCCATGGTCGCCATGGCCCGCGAGCGCGGCGCCTTCGTGATCGTCAGCGGCGCCGACGTCAGCGACCACCCCGGGCTCTACCTGCGCCACGGCGCCCACGCCGCCATGGTCGGCGAGCCCGACCACACCCTTGTGGAGGTCATCGCCGCCGTCGCCCAGTCCCCCGGCCGCCCCGTCTCCCTAACCCACATCCCCGGCCTGGTCCTGCCCGACCC
>DAOLDO010001330.1:0-1626 GCA_035327325.1 Chloroflexaceae bacterium
GGTCAAGCCCTTCGCCTTCGAGGAGCTGCTCGCCCGCGTGCGCGCCCTCGGCCGCCGCTTCGCGCCCCACGGGGCCGACGCCAACGAGCTGCGCGCCGGCGAGCTCGTCCTCGACCTGCGCGGCCACATCGCCCGCCGCGGCGCGCGCCCCCTCGATCTGACCCCGACCGAGTGGAACCTGCTCGAGTACCTCCTGCGCAACCGGGGGCAGACCCTCAGCCGCCAGCAGATCCTCGACTACGTCTGGTCCTACGAGCACGACGTGCAGCCCCAGATGGTGGATGTCTACGTCTCGTACCTGCGCCGCAAGCTGAACGGGCCGGGCGAGGCCGACCCGATCAAGACCGTGCGCGGGGTGGGCTACCGCCTGGAGGCCGGCGATGTTTAGGGGGCTGCGCCTGCGCCTGACCTTGCTCTACGCCCTCGCCGCCCTGGCCCTTGTGAGCCTCGTGGGCGGCGGGGGCTACCTGGTGGTGGCGCGCTACTTCCGCGACGTGACCGACCTGGCGCTCCAGCACAAGATGGCCCACGAGTTCCACGCTCTCGCGGCCCCCATCCCGGCCGAGCTCGCCCCCGCCGACCGCGACTGGTCGCTCGTCCGCGGCGAGGTCGGTCTCCTCCCCCAGCCCGGCGCCGACGCGGCCATCTCGCAGGACGAGGCGCTGGCGCGCGCGGCGGCCACCAGGGCCGGCGACCGGCCCACGCGGGTGGAGCTGCGCGAGCGCGACGGCCGGGCGGTCTACGAGGTGCGCTTCGCCAGCGGCGCGCGTGTGCTCGTCGCACAGGCCAGTGGCGTAGTTCTCGCCGGCGAGGGCCGCGAGCATGACGAGGATGACGACGCGCACACCGGGGAGCGGGAGGACGCCGCCAATACGCCGGTGCCGGAAGCACGCCCCACCGCCGTACCGGGAGCCTCACTCGCCTACGATGCCGAGCTCGCCGCGATCGTCGTGCTGCCGCTCGACCAGCGCGGGCAGGTGCTCTTCACCGCTGGCGCGGCGGCCGTGCCGCTCACGCCCGATGTAAACGCCTTGCAGACGGCCCTCGCCACCGGCAACGATCTGCGCACGGTCACCCTGGCCGACGGCCGCCGCGTGCGCCTGCTCACCTACCGGCTCACCCGCGACGACGGCCCCGCGGCCCTCCAGCTCGGCCGCGTGCTCGGCGACCAGGAGCAGGTGCTCGGCCAGCTCACCCTCGGGCTGCTCACCCTGGGGAGCGTGAGCATGGTGCTGGTCGGCATCGCGAGCTGGTGGCTGGCGGGCCGCGCCCTGCGCCCGGCCCAGGATGCCTGGGAGCGCCAGCAGCGCTTCATCGCCAGCGCCAGCCACGAGCTACGTACCCCGCTCACGTTGATTCGCGCCAGCGCCGAGGTGGCCCTGCGCGGGGCGGGGCCGGACGAGGCCGACCAGCGCGAGCTGCTCGGCGATGTGCTCGCAGAGAGCGACCATATGCGCCGCCTGGTTGACGATCTCCTGACTCTCTCGCGCCTGGACAGCGGCCGGATGCCGCTCGCCCTGGCGCCGGTGGAGCTGCCGCCGCTGCTCGCCGAGCTGCAGCGCCAGGTGGCCCGGCTGGGGGACGAGCGCGGGGTGGACGTCGCCGTCGCCGATGCGGCGGGGGGCG
>DAOLDO010001331.1:0-1621 GCA_035327325.1 Chloroflexaceae bacterium
CCGCCGATGATCCGGCCCTCCACCGCGCCGCGCTGGCCGCCGAGCTCGATACGGGGCGCGCGCAGGGGCACGCAGAGGATGGCCCTCGTGACGAAGCCGCTGCGCGCGTCAATCTGGCGGTAGAAGCGCGTGTCGCGCGAGACGTCGTCCACCCGCACCGTCTCGCCTGTGGCCACCACGTGGCCGATGATGCCGTGGCCCTGCGGCACGCGCTGGGCCCGCATCTGCTCGCGCCTGTAGCCCGTCGCCAGGTGCAGGGTCAGCTCGCCGGCCTGGTCGTCGCGCAGCCAGATCGAGGTAGCCTCGACGTCGAGCAGGTCGCAGGCGTGGCCCATGATCCGGTCGAGCAGGGCGTCGGGGTCGAGGGTGGTGGTCAGGCTGGAGATCGTCTCGACCAGGGCCTGGAGCCGGCGCTCGCGACGCTGGGCGTCGGCGAGCAGGCGCGCCTTCTCGACCTCGGTGACCAGGCGCGAGCAGATCAGCCCGATCAGGGCCAGCTCGTCGGGGTCGTCGCAGGACTCGGCGGGGAGGTTGAAGATCTGCACCACGCCGACGGGGCTCTGGCGCAGCATGAGGGGCACGCAGTACATGGTGCGCAGGGGCAGGCCCGCCAGCTCGCCCATGCTGCGGTCCCAGCGGGGGTCGCCGGCCACGTCGGCGATGAAGACGGGGGCCCCGAGGCCGAGGGCGTGGCCCGCCACGCCCCGGCCGGCGGGGAGGCGCGCCCCGACCAGGCGCCTGCTGGCCTCGCTGCCCTTCACCACCTTGAAGACCAGCTCGTGGCTGCCCGGCTCGTAGAGGTAGAGGGTGCCGGCCTCGGCCGCGGTGACGGCGATCATCAGGTCGAGCATCTGGTCGAGCAGGTCGTCGAGCTCGGTCGAGGCGGCGATCTGGTTCGCCCTGCTGATCGCCTCGACGTAGTGCTGAAGGCGCGTGTCCTGCGTGGTCACGGCGGGCCCCCCTTGCGTCTGCGCGGGCGCGGAGACCGGGCCTGGCGATTGGCCTTGCGCCGCGGCAGGCGGGGCCCCCCAGCCCCGCCTGGCCGTCCGCCAGCTACCCGGCGTGGGCGAGGGCGCGCACGTAGCGCGCCAGCTCGTCGGGGTCGCCGGCGAGGGCGACTGGCACGCCCGACGCGGCGGCGATCTGGGCGAGGGTGTAGTCGTCAATCGTGCGCTCGCCCTTGTAGTCGAACATCACCCGCGGGAGCAAGGCCCTCGCGCAGCCGGCGGCCCTGAGGGCGGGGATGACGTCCTGCGCGGTCAGCAGGCCGCTGACCGTCACCGTCTCGCCGAAGAACTGGTTTTCGACCGGCACGGCGCGGGCGCTCAGCCCCTCGATCTTGCCGAGGCGGGCGGCGACCTGGGCCATCATGGGGCCGACCAGGGTGCCTGAGACAAGGGCCAGGCTGGTGGGCTGGGGCAGGCGGGCGGGCAGCCGGCGCCTGGCCCGGGCCCACATATCGAGGAAGTCGCGCACCATGCCCACGCCGTTCGAGTACTGGGGCATGTCGTCGTAGCGCTCGGCGGGGGGCAGGGGGCGTCCGGCGAGGATGTAGAACTCGTCGCTCGGGTAGACGAAGGTCATGCCGATCTCGTCGCGCAGGCGGGCGCCGACCGGCTCG
>DAOLDO010001332.1:0-1620 GCA_035327325.1 Chloroflexaceae bacterium
GCCCGCTTCCGGCCCCACGTCTGCGCGCTGTACGCCGACCCGGGGCTGGCGCCGGCCATGGCCGCCCTCGACGTGCCCGCCCTCAGCCTGGGCGTCGGGCGCGTGCGCCACCCCACCACGCCGGCGCGCCTGCTGCGCCTGGCCCGCTACTGCCGCGAGCATCAGGTTGCGGTCGTCCAGGGCGTGCGCGCCGACGCCCTCGCCGGCCTGGTCGCCCGCCTCGCCGGGGCGCCCGTGGCCCTCGGCGCGCAGCGCAACACCAGGGCCCCCGCCCGGGGCGGCCCGGCCGACCTGCTCCGCCGCTGGGGCGACCGCCTGCTCACCGGCGTGATCGCCAACTCGCGGGCCGCCGCCGCCCACCGCCACGCCCTCAGCGGCCTCCCGCTCGAGCGCATCCACGTCATTCCCAACGGCCTCGACCTGGGCCGCCACGCCGGCTTCGCCCCGCTCGCGCGGGTCCAGGTGGCCCCAGCCGCGGCCCCCGGCGCGCCCCTGCTGCTCATCCTCGGGCGCCTTGAGCTGGCGATGAAGGGCCACGCCGTGCTGCTCGAGGCCCTGGCCCGCCCCGAGCTGGCCCATACCCACCTGGCCGTGGCCGGCGACGGGCCCGACCGCCCGCGCCTCGAGGCCCTGGTGGCCGGACGCGGCCTGGCCGGGCGCGTCACGCTGCTGGGCCACCGCGACGACGCGCCCGCCGTGCTGCCCGCGGCCGACGCGGTTGTCGTCCCCTCGCTCAACAGCGAGAGCTCGCCCAACGTGATCCTCGAGGCCTGGGCCGCCCGCAGGCCCGTGGTCGCCTCCGCGGTGGCGGGCGTGCCCGAGCTCCTGGCCGATGGCGAGACCGGCCTGCTCGTGCCGCCGGGCGACGCGGCGGCCCTCGCCGCGGCCCTGCGCCGCCTGCTCGACGACCCGGCCCTGGCCGCGCGCCTCGGCGCCGCCGGCCGCCGCGAGCTCGAGACCGGCTATACGGCCGAGGCGATGGCCGCCCGTACCACCGGCCTCTACGAGCGGCTGCTGGCCCGGGGCGGGGCGGCCAGGGCGGCCGTGGCATGATGGAGCCCAGCATGCCCCCGCTCGCCATCCTCATGGTCGTCCCCAACTACTACCCCTACCTCGGGGGGCTCGAGCGGCAGGCCCACACCCTCGGCGCGGCCCTGGCCCGGCGCGGCCACGCCGTCACCGTCTACACGCGCCACGCCGACCGGGCCCTGCCCGCCCGCGAGCAGCGCGACGGGGTGCGGATCGTGCGCCTGCCCTCGGCGGCGGGCCCCCTCGGCAAGGACCTGCGCTTCCCCCTGGCCCTGGCCGCCCGGCTCGCCGCGGGCGCGGGCCGCTTCGACGTGGTCCACCTCCACACCAAGTCGTGGTTCATCCTGGGCTGCCTGCCGCCCGCGGCCCTCTGGCGGCGGCCCACCCTGGTCAAGATCCCCAACGTGCGGCAGCTCGGCATCCCCGGCATGCTTCGCGCCCCCCTCGGTCGGCAGAGCGTCTGGCTGCTCCGGCGGGCCGGCGCCTGGGCCGTGCTCAGCCCCGAGAGCCGCGCCGAGCTTGTGGCCGCCGGCTTCCCGCCCGACCGCATCTTCGAGACGCGCAACGGCGTTGACACCGGGCGCTACGCCC
>DAOLDO010001333.1:0-1619 GCA_035327325.1 Chloroflexaceae bacterium
GGGGGGGCGGCGGGGCAAAGAAGGGGGGGGGGCCGGCGGGCCGCTCCAAGAAGGGGGCGGGCGTCCCCGGCCCCGCCGGCCCCCGCCGCAAGCTCGTGATCTTCACCGAGCACCGTGACACGCTGAACTACCTCACTGGGCGCATCGTTACGCTCCTTGGACGCGCCGAGGCGGTGACGATCATCCACGGGGCGATGGACCGGCGCACCCGCCAGCAGGCCGAGCAGGCGTTCAAGTTCGACCCCGAGGTGGCCGTGCTGATCGCCACCGACGCCGCCGGTGAGGGCATCAATCTCCAGCGCGCGCACTTGATGGTCAACTACGACCTGCCCTGGAACCCGAACAGGCTGGAGCAGCGCTTCGGCCGCATCCACCGCATCGGCCAGACTGAGGTCTGCCACCTGTGGAATCTGGTGGCCCACGAGACCCGCGAAGGCGAGGTCTACACGCGCCTGCTGCTCAAGCTGGAGGTCGAGCGCAAGGCGCTCGGGGGGCAGGTCTTTGACGTCCTGGGCCGGCTGACGTTCCAAAACCGCTCGCTGCGTGAGCTGCTGGTGGAGGCGGTTCGCTACGGCGATCAGCCCGAGGTGCGCTCAAAGCTCTCGCAGGCGGTCGAGACGGCTCTTGACCGGGAGCAGCTGCGGGAGCTGTTGGAAGAACGGGCCTTGGCCCACGACACGATGGATGTCTCGCGGGTGCGGGCGATCCGCGAGGAGCTGGAGCGGGCCGAAGCCCGACGGCTCCAGCCCCACTTCATTGGAGCCTTCTTCCTGGAGGCCTTCAAGCGGCTCGGCGGTGGTGTGCATGAGCGGGAGCGGGGACGCTACGAGCTGACCCGCGTGCCCGGTGAGCTGCGCCAGCCTGGGCGCGGTGGTCGTGGGATGGTGCTGCCGCGCTATGAGCGGGCGACGTTCGAGAAGGCCCTGCGCACGGTCCCCGGCAAGCCCGAAGCGGCGTTCCTCGCCCCCGGCCACCCGCTGCTCGACGTGACTCTGGATGCGGTGATCGCGCGCTACGGCGAGCTGTTCCGGCGAGGTGCCATCCTGATCGACCCTGGCGACCTCGGTGAGACGCCACGGGTGCTGCTAACCATCGAGCACAGCATCCAAGACGCCCGCCCGACGAGCGGTGGCGGCCGCCGTGTGGTCTCCCAACGGCTGCAATTCGTTGAGATCGACGCGGGCGGCGCAGCCCGGCCCGCAGGCTACGCGCCCTACCTTGACTACCGGGGTGCAACGGAGTCTGAGCGGTCGCTGCTGGCGCATATCCTTGACGAGCCCTGGCTCCAGACCGATCTCGACGAGCGAGCGCGGAGCTACGCCATCGCCCACCTCGTACCCGAGCACTTCGCCGAGATGAAGCGTCGCCGCGAAGAGTTGGTCACAAAGACCCTGGGGGCCGTACAGGAACGGCTGACCAAGGAGATCATTTACTGGAACAGCCAAGCGGCGAAGTTCCGCGAGCAGGAGCGGGCCGGAAAGACCCCGCGTATGAACGCCGCCGTGGCCGAGCGCCGCGCCGACGAGCTCCAGGAGCGGCTGCGCCGGCGGGTGGAGGAGCTGTCGCAGGAGCGCCACATCACCGCCCAGGCCCCGGCGGTGATCGGCGGCGCCCTGGTC
>DAOLDO010001334.1:0-1619 GCA_035327325.1 Chloroflexaceae bacterium
AGTGGACCGGCGAGGCCTCGGCCACCATCCTCGGCGTCGGGCGCTACGCCCGCTCAACAGTGGCCGAGATTGCCGAGGTGTTGCGCACTGAGCCGTAGGGGGTTACCGCCTCCGACAAGGCTACGCCTCGGCGAGCCTTCCGGCAGCCAGCAGTGCGAGCAGGCCCTGGGCGCGTAGACGCAGCTCGTCGCGCACCTCGCGGAACGCCCGTAGGCGCTCCGCATCATCCTGCACGCCCACAGGGTCAGGGATGCTCCAGTGAATCTGGGTCGTCGCCCGAAGCCACACCGCGCACTCCTCCCGGGCGATATCGCACACAGTGAGAACGACCGTCGGCGTCAGCTCCGTCAGCTCGTCGACGTGTTTGGAGCGCTGGTGGCCGATGTCGATCCCCTCCTCAGCCATCACCTGCACCCCCAGCGGGTGCAGCGACGCCGGGTGCGTCCCGGCGCTCCGCACCAGCAGCCGGCCGTTGCTGAGCGTCCGCAGCCAGCCCTCGGCAATCTGCGAGCGGGCGCTGTTCGCTCGGCAGAGCACAATCACCGTCGCCGGCGGGAGTAACGAGGCCGGTGCGGGATCGGGAATGACGAGGTCGGCGCCAAACTGGCGGTGCAAGGCGACGAGCCCGGCCAGGCTGACGCCGTAGTAGCTGGCCCGCGCGTCGGCGTCGCTCCGGTGCACCTGCACGAGCCCCGCCTGGCGAAGGCTGTTCAGGTGGTACGAGACGAGGTTCTGGGCCAGGCCAGTGCGCTCAACCAGCTCCGTCACCAGATAGTCGCTCTGTCGCAGCAGCTGAAGCAGGCGCCAGCGCGTTTCATCGGCGAGCAGCTTGAGACGGTCGAGGGCCGCGGCCGACCCCGCCCCATTCGAAGGAGTCCCTTGTTCGCTCATCGTCATATCTCTGGTGCTGCGTACGGGCACGCTCATCCTACCAGATTGGTTTACCTGGCTCAACTCAGGCGCCGCGCACAAGCGATTCAATGGCGCGTCCCCACATAACTGCGGCGAGCACCCATATCGGCCGAAGCGACGACAAGGGTCGGTGTGTTGAACATGAAGCGAGGTTGGTCGATAGCCGGCGAAGCGTAGCGGCTGGTGCGCACACAGCTTTAGGTACTAGAGGTCGGATTGCCGTTTGGCACTGCCGCCGCTCAGGTATTTATCGTAAATCTAAGGTCAGGGATGCGGTGGGACTTACAGCGCAATGAACATACCAGCCGCAGACGGCTGGTATGCGGTGAAGGAACGTTTGTCCCCCTCACACGTCCCCATTCACGCCCCTTAACTGACCCCTTTTTGTCCCCTTCCGCTCGGGAAGGTCTGCCCGTATGCTGTCCAGACATACATATTCCCATCGGGACACATCGTACAGGCAGTATTGAGAGGAGAAACCTCGATGCTTTCAGGGCACATGATTACCGCTCCCCATCGCGACGACCTGAGTCGCGCCCTCGCTGAGGGTCGCGAGCGTCTGGAGCCGTTCCAGGTCACGATTACGGAGGCCGCCCGCCTGCTCTCCTACGATGCCCGCACGATCCGGCGCCTGATCACCCGCGGCGAGCTGTCCGCGGTGGGCGAGGGCCGGCTCCGGCGCATCCCCGTCCAGAGCCTGCGCGACT
>DAOLDO010001335.1:0-1618 GCA_035327325.1 Chloroflexaceae bacterium
CGGCGCGCCGCTGAGGTCGAACGATTTGCACGCCAACTCCGGATGCTCGTGGGTAATCGTACGCGCGAGCCCCCAGAGCGGTGCCTGCGCCACAGCGAGCGTCTCCATCTGCTCGATCGGCTGTGCGCCCGCAGTGACGAGTGTGAGCCGGGGGGCATCACGCCATCCCGCCCGCGCAACCGCCTGGACGAGATGAGTGACACTGACGCACCCGAGCAACTGCGCCTGCCCGAGCGTATCAAGGGTGGTATCGCCGAAGGGGGCAGCATCCAGACTCCAGAGGTGAACGATGCCGAGGCAAGAGAAACCTTCGGATGCAAACACGGCCTTTAGCAACTGCTGATAGCCCTCCGGATCGCCCGGGTTGACCTGATATCGTTCAGGCTGCACCATCCGGTATATCTCGCCCGGCTTCACCACGATACATCGCTCGCCCACAAGTTCGAGCCGTGCCCGCAGTGCCTCCCCTACGCCACCACTGTCGGCAAAAATGAGCCACGCGCCATCCCTGCTCAAGGATGCTCCGGCGCCCTGCGCCGCGTCTGGACACAGGCCCTCCGATCGCCACTCCAGGAGGTAAAATAAATCTTCTGCGTTCGGTCGTACGCCATAGAGGAATGTCTCACGCGCTACCAACTTGGCGCGGAAATCGATCTCGGCGATAACCTGGCCGGTCTCAGCGATGAGTCGAATAGCTGCGCCCACTTCATCATCCTTACCGGGCTGCTGTGATCTCACCTTGACATGGCACCAGATCTGACCGCACGGACGGTCGTACAGGTGCAACGAGGGAACGCCGACCGGCACGTACACCGTATCGCTACTGGTTAGCTGCGCCAGAGCTTGCTGGTTTGTCGTCACGCTGAGGAGTTGGAAGCAAGAGTCGAGGAGGCCGGGGTAGAGTTGGTATCCTTCAGCTGCGTCCGCGGACCGCGCCGGTCGCATACAGCAAAGTGCTTCGCCGTCCCGTCGCCAAATCTGGTCGATCCACTGAAAGCGTTCGCCCAGGTGGTACCCGACCGCCCACATCGTTTGATAAAACTCCTGGCCGGAGAGTCGCTCCACGCAGCGTTGTTGAATAGCATCGAGTTGCACTGGCTCAGCTGTGTGTCTGGTGGAGTCGATAGGGTGCGTGTGGAGCTTGCCAAACGCATGGAGTGTCCATGTCCCTTCTGTACCTGCCGGCTCAGCCGGCAGGCTCAGCACCTGAAAACTGACGATGCTGGCCGCCTCGGGCCGCAGAATAAGCTGCACCATCCGCGTGCTCTGCTCTGGAAGGACTAGCGCGTGGGGAAAGTGCACCTCCTCTACGACATAAGCCCTACCGGGAAAGGAGTCCGCGGCTGCGGCCAGAACGCGGGCCAGATGACATGCGCCGGGGACGACGACCTCGCCCGCGATCCGGTGGTCGTCCAGGAATGGCAGCAGGTCGAGGTTGAATTCACTCTCGTACAGGATCTCCTTCACGACGGGAGAGCGTGTTCGATTGCCTAAGAAGCGGGAAAAGCCCGAGGCATCAGGGCACGCACGCGTCGATGTTCCACGCCCCCCCGATGTCTCGACCCAGAAGCGCTCGCGCTGCCAGGGGTAGGTGGGCAACGGCACCGGACGGCACACG
>DAOLDO010001336.1:0-1617 GCA_035327325.1 Chloroflexaceae bacterium
CACATGCCCATGGACGACGCTCAGGTCAACCGTGGGCGGGTAGCAGAAGACCAGGGCGGCCAGGGGGTCGTGCACGGCGCCCCCGGCGAAGCCGACCCGGTCGAGCCTGTAGCCCACCAGGTCGGCGCACTTGCCCGGCGCGAGCTGCCCCAGGTCGTCGCGGCCAAGCACCTCGGCGCCGCCCCGCGTGGCCAGCCGCAGGGCCTCGCGCGCGCCCATGGCCGCCGGGTCGCCGCCCACGCGCTGGAGCAGCATGGCCTGGCGGGCCTCGCCCAGCATGTGCGAGCCGTCGTTGGAGGCCGAGCCGTCCACCCCCAGGCCGACCCGCCAGCCGGCCCGCCGCATGGCCCCGATCGGCGCCACGCCCGAGGCCAGGCGCATGTTCGAGCAGGGGCAGTGGGCCATCCCTGTCCGCGCCGCGCCCAGCCGCCCCACCTCGTCCGCCGAGGGGTGGACGACGTGGGCGTGCCAGACGTCTGGCCCGACCCAGCCCAGCTCCTCGATCAGCTCGGCGGGGCGCCGGCCGAAGCGCTCGAGGCAGTAGCGCTCCTCGTCCAGGGTCTCGGCCAGGTGCGTGTGCGCGTGCACGCCGTAGCTGCGGGCCAGGGCGATGCTCTCGCGCATCAGGTCGAGCGAGACGGTGAAGGGCGAGCACGGGGCGAGCACGACGCGCAGCATGGCGCCGGGCCGCGGGTTGTGGTACTGCTCGATCAGCCGCCGCGAGTCGGCCAGGATGTGGGCCTCGTCCTCGACCACGTGGTCGGGCGGCAGGCCGCCCCCGCTCTGGCCCACCGACATGCTGCCCCGCGCGGCGTGGAAGCGGGCGCCCATGGCCTGGGCCGCCTCGATCTGGTCGTCGAGCCGGGCCCCGTTCGGCCAGAGGTAGGTGTGGTCGCTGGTCGTGGTGCAGCCCGAAAGCAGCAGCTCGGCCAGGGCGGTCTGGGTGGCCACGCGCACGGCCTCGGGCGTGAGGTTGGCCCAGATCGGGTAGAGCGTGGTCAACCAGCCGAAGAGGTGCTGGTCCTGGGCCATGCAGCGGGTCAGGGTCTGGCAGAAGTGGTGGTGGGTGTTGACCATGCCGGGCATGACCACCATGCCCGCGGCGTCAATCACCGTGTCGGCCTCGGCGGGCAGGTCGGCGCTCGGGCCGACCTGGGCGATCATGCCGTCCACGGCGTACAGCCCCCCGCCCGCGATCTCGGCCCCCGCGTCGTCCATCGTGGCCAGCAGGGCCGCGTTCTTGACCAGCAGCGTGCTCATGCTTGTCCCTCCTTGGCGAACCCGCGGGCATTGTAGCGCCCGGCGGCGGCGCAGGCAATCCCAGGGGGGATCGGCTATACTTGGGGAGACCAGTACACGTCGGCGGAAATGAGTAGCCGTTTTTACCACGAAGACCACGAAGCGCGCGAAGGGTTCGAGCATGGCCGGCGCCAGGCCTGAGCGCCTGTGCCGCGCGAGCGGCACGGACGTGCGCGGCCTGGCACAGCCGCGCCTCCCTTCGTGGCCTTCGTGGTACAACCCTCCAGCCTTTTACGCCGGGCTGTACAAGTGGGTCGCTTGCTATCGGCGGTGCCATTGGGGAGGTGTGAGTCGCTCGCTGTGCTCGCTCTGTGAGCT
>DAOLDO010001337.1:0-1615 GCA_035327325.1 Chloroflexaceae bacterium
CGACGGCCCGGCGCCGCCCTGCGACCCTACCGCCCCCCGTAGAGGCGGCCCCCGACGGGCCGTCTCTACGGCGCCCCGGCGGCGCGCCTACCCGTCCGCCGCCGGCAGCCGCACCGTGAAGCGCGAGCCGCGCCCCAGGGCGCTCTCCACCTCGATCGTCCCGCCCATCAGCTGGCAGAAGCGCCGGCTGATCGCCAGGCCCAGCCCCGTGCCGTCGTAGCGCCGCGTGGCCGACGCGTCGCCCTGGGTGAAGGGCTCGAACAGCCGCCCCAGCTGCGCGTCGCTCATGCCGATACCCGTGTCGGCCACCTCGAAGGCCACGGACGCCGGCGGCCCCGCCTCGCGCCAGACCCGCAGGGTGATCGCGCCGCCCTCGGTGAACTTCGCCGCGTTCACGAGCAGGTTGTGCAGGATCTGGCGCAGCCGCGCCGGGTCGCCCCACAGGGCGCCCGCGGGCTCGGCCAGCTCCAGCGCGAGGCTGTTGCCGCGCTCGCGCGCTAGCGGCTCGACCGTGGCGACCACCTCGCGCACGATCGGCAGGGGGTCAACCAGCTCGCGGGCCAGCTCCATGCGGCCCGCCTCGATCGTCGCCAGGTCGAGCACGTCGTCAATCAGGCCCAGCAGGCGGCGGCCCGCCCCGCTGATCCGCCCGAGGTCGGGCACCAGGTCGCCCCGCTCGGCGCCCTCCAGCTCCTCGGCGACCATCTCGGCGTAGCCGATGATCGCGTTGAGCGGCGTGCGCAGCTCGTGGCTCATCGTGGCCAGGAAGGCGCTCTTGGCCCGGCTCGCCTCCTCGGCGGCCAGGCGGGCTCGCTGCAGCTCGGCCTCGACCCGCTTCTGCGCGCTGATGTCGCGGGCCACGATCAGGCGGCCCGTGATCCGGCCCCTGCGGTCCTTCAGCGACGAGACGCGGACGTCGAAGGGCTCGGGGCCCCGCCCGCGCTCGAGCGCGATCTCGGCGCTGACCGTCTCGAGCAGGCGCAGGCGCGCCACCAGCTCCTCGTGGCCCGGCAGCAGCTCGAGCACGGTGCGCCCGATCACCTCCGGCGCGGCCCGTCCCGCCAGTCGCAGGGCGGCCGGGTTCGCGTCCACCACGCGCCGCTGGGCGTCCAGCACGATCACCGCGTCGCCCATCGACTCGATCACCGCGTCGCGCGCCGCGGGGACCAGGTCGAGCATCTGGAAGCGGGCGATGCCGACCCAGAGGGCCACGCCCGTGAAGGCGAAGGCGATTGGCGTCGGGTCTACGTGGGGCAGCGGGCTGTTCCCCGTCACAAAGGCGACGCTGGCCACCCAGGGCAGCAGCACGCCCACCAGCAGCGCGAGGGCCTGGCGGCGGTACAGCGGCGGCGAGCGCAGCAGCGAGCGGAAGACCGCGGCCGTGCCGACGGCGATCAGGCCGTAGCTGACCAGGGCGTGACTGTACCAGATCGGCCCGAAGCCGCCCGCCAGGTCGTACAGCCCCTCCGCGGCGTTGTAGCGCAGCTCCAGCGGTGGCCAGAAGAGGTGGTGCCGCTCGTTGGTGAGCAGCGCCAGCAGCGCGACCAGCTGGAGCGCGACGGGCAGCGCCAGGGCGCGCGCGCTCAGCCAGCGCCCCCGCCCGCCGTAGAGCAGG
>DAOLDO010001338.1:0-1612 GCA_035327325.1 Chloroflexaceae bacterium
CCCGGGGCGTCGCCCCCGCCTGTGCTGACGGCGATGCGGAAGGGCGGCGTGTGGGCGTAGGACATGAGAAGCCTCCTGGCGGGCACAGCTGCGTGCGCCCTCAGGGTAGCGAACGGCCCGGCGCCCGTCAGGGAAGATCGCGTAACGCCCCGGGTAGGAGTCAACACCCGACCGCGCCGGCGGCCCTGGCGCCCGCATCGGGTAAGATGAGGCGCGCGCAGGGGCGCGGGCCCCGGCGGCGAGGCGATGTCGAAGGAGCTGCTATGAGCGAGGGTGCGCTGGCAGGCAAGGTGGCCCTGGTGACGGGGGCCAACAGGGGGATCGGGCGGGCGGTCGCCCTGGAGCTGGCCCGCCGCGGCGCCGTGGTCGTCGCGGGGGCGCGCCGCCCCGAGTCGGCCGAGGGCCTGGGTGAGGAGCTGAGCGCCCTGGCGCCCGGCTCGGCGGTCGCCGCGTGCGACGTGGCGAGCTACGCGTCGGCGGCGGCGGCGGTCGAGGGCGCCCTGGTCCGCCACGGCCGGCTCGACATCCTGATCAACAACGCCGGCGTGCTCGAGCCGCAGGCGCGCCTGGCCGAGGCCGACCCGGAGCGCTGGGCCGAGAATATCGCGGTCAACCTGGTGGGCGCGATGTACTGCTGCCGCGCCGCCCTGCCGCACATGCTGGCGGCCGGCGGGGGCGCCATCGTCAACATCAGCTCGGGCGCGGCGGCGCGGCCCCTGGAGGGCTGGAGCGCCTACTGCGCGGGCAAGGCGGGCCTGGCCATGCTCACGCGATCGCTGCACCTCGAGTACGGCCAGGTCGGCGTGCGGGCCTACGGCCTGCGGCCAGGCGTGGTGGACACCGACATGCAGGGCCAGGTGCGCGCCGCCGGGGCCAACGAGGTCAGCCGACTCAGGCGCGAGGATCTGGCGAGCCCCGAGGGCCCGGCCCGCGCCGTGGCCTACCTGTGCGCGCCCGCGGCGGCCGACCTGGCCGGCGCCGAGGCCGACATCTACGACGCCGCGTTCCGCGCCCGGGCGGGGCTCGACCCGGCCTGAGGGCCCGGCGCCGCGGGGCTGCCGGTCAGCGGAGCGGTGGGCTGGCGCGGCTCGCCAGCTCGAGGGCCTGCTCGGGGAACCAGACCCCGGCGTCGGGGTCCACCCGGCCCCAGATCGGGTCCACCACGTTGTCGCCCGCGCCGAGGCCGCGGCTGCACTGGCCATCCGACTCGCCGGGCACCTTGATCCAGACGTAGACGTCCACCAGGGGGTGCCCGGTGTCGGCCGTGGGGCGCGCGCCGACCCCGCGGCCGGGCGGGTTGCACCAGTCCTGCGGGTCGGGGAAGCCGTAGCCGGTGGGGTTCCACGGTCCCTGCCCGTTGCGGCTCGTGTCAATGATGAAGGGGGTGGTGGGCGCGACGCCGCCCAGGATCTGCGCGTAGCGCGAGGTCAGGCCCGCCGTGTTGAGCTCGGGCGTGGGCGCCGTGTCGCTCCAGAGACCGTAGGGGCTGAGCTGGACACCGTCCCAGTCGTTGGCGGGGCCGCCGCTCCAGTACTGGTTGCCGCAGCTCCCGAAGCCCCCCGGGTTGACCAGGGTGACGTAGGCGAGGCAGGAGGAGATCCAGGTCCCGTAG
>DAOLDO010001339.1:0-1610 GCA_035327325.1 Chloroflexaceae bacterium
CCCTCGCCGAGTTCTCGACCCGGGGGCCGTGGGTGCGCATCAGCGCGCCGGGCGACAATATCATCAGCACGGTGCCGGGCGGCGCCTACGCGACCTGGAGCGGTACCTCGATGGCGGCGCCGAGCGTGGCCGGCGTGGCCGCGCTGGTGCGGGCCCGGCAGACCACCCTGGGCGCGGCGGCGGTGACCGACCACCTGGTGGCCACGGCGCGGCAGATCTGCTCGCCGGCGCCCGTCCGCCTCGACGCGGCCACCGCCCTGGGCCTGCCGGCACCGAAGGGGACGGGCTGCCGGGGCCCCTTCCTGCCGAGCGTCCGCGGGGGGCGGTAGGCCCGGCGACGCGCCTGTACAAGGGAGAGAGGATGGCGGAAGCGACCCTGACCCGCGTGGCGGCCCGCGCCGAGGGCGCCAGCTACGCCTGGCTCGCGCGCTGGCGCGACTACCTGCTCGCCGAAGTGGACGGCGCCTCGCTGGCCCTGTTCCGGGCCCTGTTCGGGCTGGTGATGGCCTGGGAGGTGGTGCGCTACTTCCAGCACGGCTGGATCGCGCGCTACTACATTGACCCGGCCTTCCACTTCAGCTACCTGCCCTTTATCCAGCCCTGGGAGGGCCAGGGGATGTACTGGCACTTCATCGTCACGGGCGCGCTGGCGCTGCTCGTGGCGGTGGGCCTCTGGTACCGGGTCGCGGCCTGGCTCTTCTTCCTGGCCTTCACTTACATCTTCCTGCTCGACAAGGCCCAGTACCTCAACCACTTCTACCTGATCGCGCTGCTGAGCCTGCTGCTCGCCATGGCCCCGGCGCACCGGGCCTGGTCGCTCGACCGGGCCCTGGCGGCGCGGCCGGGGCCGCCCACGGTGCCGCGCTGGAGCCTGGCGCTGCTGCGCTTCCAGGTGGCCGTGGTCTACTTCTACGGCGGGATCGCCAAGCTCAACGCCGACTGGCTGGCCGGGCAGCCCCTGGGCGAGTGGCTGTCCCGCCGCGCCGACCTGCCGCTGCTCGGCCCGCTGCTGGCCCAGCCCTGGTCCGGCCTGGTCTTCGGCTGGGGCGGCCTGCTGATTGACCTGTGCGTGCCCTTCCTGCTGCTCTGGCCGCGCACCTTCTGGCTGGGCGCCGCCGTGGCCGTGGGCTTCAACCTGCTCAACGGGCAGATCTTCAGCATCGGCATCTTCCCCTACATGATGATCGCCGCCCTCGTGCTCTTCCCCCGGCCGGGCTGGCCGCGGGCGCTGCTGGGCGGCGGGGCGGCGGGCGCGGCGCCGCGGCGGGCGAAGGCGCGACCGGCGGCGCCCCGCGTGAGCCGCGCCGCCGTCGCGCTGCTCGTCGCCCTGCACGTCTACGCCCTGGGCCAGCTGCTCGTCCCGCTGCGCCACTGGCTCTACCCGAGCGACGTGGCCTGGAGCGAGGAGGGCCACCGCTTCGCCTGGCGCATGAAGCTGCGCGACAAGGACGCCAGCCTGACGCTCTACGCCACCGACCCGGCCAGCGGCGTCACGAGCGAGGTGCAGCCCCGCTACTGGCTGACCGCGCGCCAGCGGGGCAAGATGGCCTCGCGCCCCGATATGATCCACCAGTTCGCCCGCTTCGTCGCCGACGAGGCCGAGCGGCGGG
>DAOLDO010001340.1:0-1602 GCA_035327325.1 Chloroflexaceae bacterium
GAACCTGCCGCTGTCCACGATCACGCCGCCGATGCTGGTGCCGTGGCCGCCGATGTACTTGGTGGCCGAGTGGATGACGATGTCGGCGCCGTGCTCGATCGGCTTCCACAGGTAGGGCGTCACGGTCGTGGCGTCCACGATCACGGCCACGCCGGCCTCGTGGGCCACTGCGGCGATGCGCTCGAGGTCGAGCACGTCGAGCCTGGGGTTGCCGACCAGCTCGAGGAAGAAGGCTTTGGTGCGGCCGTCAATCGCCTTGCGGAAACCCTCGAGGTCGCGGCCGTCCACGAAGCGGGTGGTGATGCCGAGCTTGGGCAGGGTGTGGCGGAACAGATTGTAGGTGCCGCCGTAGAGGTCGGTCGAGGCGACCAGGTTGTCGCCGGCGCCGGCCAGGTTGAGGATGGCCAGGGTCTCGGCGGCCTGCCCGGAGGCCAGGGCCAGGGCGCCGACGCCGCCCTCGAGGGCCGCGATACGCTTCTCGAAGACGTCGGTGGTCGGGTTCATGATCCGGGTGTAGATATTCCCGAACTCCTGGAGCCCGAAGAGGCGCGCGGCGTGGTCGGTGTCCTGGAACTGGTAGGAGGTGGTCTGGTAGATCGGCACGGCCCTGGCGCCGGTGGTCGGGTCGGGCGCCTGCCCGCCGTGGAGGGCCAGGGTCTCGAAGCCGGTGAACTGGGGGTCGCTCGACATTGGACGCTACTCCTTAACTCAGACTGGGCGCTGCGGCGCAAACAAAAAAGCCCTCATCGTCATTGATGAGGGCAGACACAGGCGATTCAATTAGCTGGATCGACAAGGCGTGCCGCTCATCTTCCAGATGTTTACTGACGGAATTGGCACCCTTCCGGCGATCGGCGCGATCGCAGGGGGGTTGCCGCGGTTTCACAGGGCCGTTCCCTCCACCGCTCTGGATGAGCTGCGCGTCTGGTTGTTCGTGTGCTGGCGCAACTATAGCAGAGCCGATCACCCCTGTCAAGTACCCAAGTGAGCCGAGTAGTTTTGTCGAGAATAGGGGATGCAGCTATGGCTCGCCCACCAGGGTCTGGAGGCGCTCGTCGCGGGTGAGGGCCGGGACGTAGCGGTTCTGGGTGATCCAGCGCCTGAGCGACTCGAGGCTGTCGAAGGTCCAGCGCAGCATCACGGCGTCGCTGCTGCCGACCAGCAGCTGCTCGCTCTGGCCGCCCGCGGTCACGGCGACGGCGGTGGCGGCGCCCGAGCCGGCCTGGTAGCGGCGCAGCTCGGCGCCGGTGGCCACGGCCCAGACCCGCACCGTCCCATCGTACGAACTGGAGACCAGGCGCTCGCCGCCGCCGGCGAAGGCGAGGGCGAGCACGCCGCCGGTGTGCTCGCCGATCACCCGGGCCTGGCGGCCATCCTCGACGCGCCAGAGCCGGATCGAGCGGTCGAGCGAGCCGCTGGCCACCATGGTGCCGTCGGGGCTCACGGCCAGGCTGAGCACCTGCCCGAAGTGGCCCGTGAACTCGGCGGTGACCGCGCGGGCCGCCGGGTCCCAGACCCGCACGATGCGGTCGCTGGCCCCGATCACCACCCTGGCCCCGCCGAGGGCGAAGGCCACGGCGTTGATCGAGCGACCGCGCAGGG
>DAOLDO010001341.1:0-1595 GCA_035327325.1 Chloroflexaceae bacterium
GGTAGCGGCTCTGGGCGCCCACCCAGGCGGCGAAGCCGAGCATGGCGGCCTGGCGCGGGCCGAACGGCTCGCCGTCCGCCAGGCGCAGCAGCAGCGCGGCGGACGCCAGCACGACGAAGACCAGGTACATGTCGGCGCGGGCCGTGGTGGCCATGTGCAGCACGGCGGTGTGGCCGACGAAGACCAGGGTGAGCAGGCGGGCGACCGTCAGGTCGGCGTAGCGGCGCAGCAGCCCGAAGAGCGCGGCGGCCGCGACGGCCAGCAGGCCCAGGTTGAGCATATGGGCCGCCACGGGCAGCCCGATGGCCTCGAACGGCAGGTAGGTGAGGCTCCAGCCGAAGGGCAGGGCGTAGTGGTAGTCGGCGATCGGCAGCCAGGCCCCGTCCTGCAGGATCTGGCGCACATGGGCCAGGTGGTAGCGCAGCACGTCGGCGTCGCGCGGCGGGGCGAGGGCGACCAGCCAGTAGGCCAGGGGGATGAGAAGGATGAAGGATGAGGGATGAAGGATGAGGGCCGGACGCCGGGCGATGATGCCCAGCGGCCGCCCCGGCAGCGTCGCCGCTGTCTGTGACTCTGCCTGCTGGCCCTCGCGCGAGCGGAGCCAGGCGAGCTCGCCCAGGCGCCCCGCGAGCCCGCGCGCGGCGGCCCGAACGGCGCGGCGGCGCCAGATCAGGGCGGCCAGGCAGAGGGCGGCGGGCGCGGCGATGGCGGGCCCGAGCAGCCCCGCGGCGGCGAGGGCGGCGACGAGCGCCGCGCAGAGCGCGTGGCCGAGCAGCAGGGCGACCGGAGCGGTCGCCTCGTCGGCGTCGCCCACGACGGCCAGGCCGAGGGCGAGCCAGCCGGCCAGCTGCAGGGCCGCGAGCAGCGTGGCGAGCAGCCCGGCGCTGTAGAGGCTCAGGAGGGCCACGGCAGCACCTCGGCGACGGGGCGGCCGGCCCGCAGGGCGGCGTAGCACTGCTCGTAGTGGGCGGCGATGGCGGCGATGGCGAAGTGGGCCCGGGCCCGCCGCCCGAGGGCCGCTCCGGCCGCCTCGCGCAGGCCGGGGTCGGCCAGCAGCCGGGCCAGCCGCTCGCGCAGGCCCGCCACGTCGCCCGGCTCGACCAGCCAGGGCGCGCCCTCGGCGCCGAGCAGCTCGGCGGTGCCGCCGACGCGGGTGGCGAGGGCGGGCAGGCCGCAGGCCATGGCCTCGAGCATGGCGTTGGAGTTGCCCTCGGCGTAGGAGGGCAGCGCGAAGAGGTCGGCGGCGCGCAGGTGCTCGCGCATCTCGGCCTGGGGCCCGGCGAAGAGCGCCTCGACCCCGGCGGCCCGGGCGCGGGCCTCGAGCTCGGCCCGCAGGGGCCCGTCGCCGCAGACCAGCAGGAGCGGCCGGGGGCCGGGGCCCGCCGGGAGCCCGGCCCAGGCCGCGATCAGGTCGGCCAGGCCCTTCTCGGGGGCGAGCCGGCCGGCGAAGAGCGCGATCGGGCGCTCGGCGGGCAGGCCCAGGGCCGCCCGCGTCGCCTCGCGCTCGACCGGCGTGGCGGGGGCGTAGCGCCCGGTGTCAGCGCCGTTGCGCGTCTCGAAGATGCGGTCGGGCGGGAAGCCGGCGGCCACAAGCT
>DAOLDO010001342.1:0-1594 GCA_035327325.1 Chloroflexaceae bacterium
AGGGCGGTGCGCGGGTAGAGCCGACGGGGGCGCGGCTGCGCGATGGTGGGGCCGGTGGCGGCGCGATCCCCCGGCGGCGGGGCGACGATGGTCGGGCCGGTGGCGGCGGGCCCGGGGCCTGCGGCCCGCGCATGGGCGCCCTCCGAGGCGCCGGGGCGGGGCGGCGGAGCCAGGGCCGGCGCGACAGACCCCAGGGCGGCTCGCATGGCGGCGGCCGACGGGGGGCGCAGGTCCTGGTTGAGGGCCAGGGCCTGATCGAGGGCGGCTGCCGCGTGTGCGGGCAGCCCGGGATCGATCTCAAGCAGTGGCCTGAGCGGGTCGGGCGCGCCGCGAAGGGTGGCGGCGACGCGGGCGAGGGCGTCGGGCGGTGGGGCGCCTGCGAGCAGCTCGTAGAGGGTGGCGGCGAGGCTGTAGAGGTCGCTGCGGGGGCCGGTGCCGGCGCCCTGGATCTGCTCGATGGGGGCGTACTGGGGCGTGTAGCCGAAGAGGCTGGGGCTGGCGCTGTTGCCGGCGCCGGCCAGGCCCTTGGCGAGGCCGAAGTCGAGCAGCACGACGCCGCCGTGGGGGGCGAGCTTGAGGTTCTGGGGCTTGATGTCGCGGTGGACGACGGGCGGCTGGCGGCCGTGGAGGTGCTCGAGGGCGTCGAGGATATCGTCGGCCCAGGCGAGGGCCTGGTCGGGCGGGAAGGGCGCGCCGCGGGCCTTGAGCAGGGCGGCCAGGTCGTCGCCGGGGATGTACTGCATGACGAGGAACTGGCCGCCGCCCTCGGCGAAGTGGTCGCTGACGACGGGGAGGGCGGGATGGTGGAGACCGGCGAGCAGGCGGGCCTCGCGCTCGAAGGCGGCGCGGAGGGCCGGGTCGGCCACGAGGGTCTGCTTGAGAGCGACGGTGTGGCCGAGACGCTCGTCCACGGCGCGGTAGACGGCGCCCATGCCGCCCTGGGCGATCAGGGCGACGACGCGGTAGCGGCCCTGGAGGAGGGTGTCTGGCGGAAGCTGCATCGGAACCCCGGGGGAGGGCCGGGCCCCCCACGTCCCTCCCGCGGAGCGGGCTACTCGGTGTAGGGCTGGAAGAGGCGCTCGAAGAGCAGCTCGAAGCTGGGCGACTCGCTGGAGATACGCTCGTAGATCTCGACGACGCGGGCGGCCTGGTCGCGGCGGCGCCAGAGGGCCTCGGCGAAGCGGTCGTCGCCGATGACGCCGCGCTGCTTGAGGAAGGCGTAGAGCTGCTTCAGGGCCGTGCAGATCTCGCGCACCTGGCGGGCCGAGGTGTTCATCACCTGGCGCGGGTAGTAGTAGAAGAGGCACTCGTCGAGGGAGGCGTAGTCGCCCTCGGCGAGGCTGCGGCCGTAGTAGGAGGCGAGGAAGTCGGCGTAGACGTTGAGGGCGCGGGCGCGGACGCGGGCGGTCGCCTCGCTCTTGCCCATCTCGAGCAGGTAGTCGTAGAACTGGCCGATCAGGTCGCCACTCTGGGAGAAAGCGTCGCCGGCCTGCTCGTCCTCGAGGGCGTCGCCGAGGTCGTCAACCTCGTCGTCGTCATAGGCCTCCTGCCAGTCCTCCGAGAGGGTGGAGTCGAGGAGGGGGGCGTCGTCCTC
>DAOLDO010001343.1:0-1591 GCA_035327325.1 Chloroflexaceae bacterium
GGTCGGCCAGCCTCACCTCCGGGTCGTCGAGGCCGAAGCTCGGCGCGGCGGGGTAGGGCTGGAAGGAACGCCCGGCCTGGCGGGCGCCGCGCCCCAGGGGGTAGTAGCCGGCCAGGGCGCCCGAGGCGACGAGCAGATCCATGCGGCCGTCGCCGTCGGCGTCGAGCAGCTGCACGCCCGGGTCGGCCAGGGCGTGGGGCGGCGCCTCGCGCAGCGGGCGGGGCAGGTCGAAGCGCCCGCCGCCCAGGTTGCGCCAGTAGCGCGCCGCGCCGTTCAGCTCGAGGATGTCGGGCAGGCCGCCGCCGTGCAGGTCCACCAGCTCAAGGCCAGGGTCGCCCACGGCGCGGGCGGGCAGGTCGTGGCCCCGCACCGCCGCGAAGCGGCGCCCGCCGGGGTCGAAGGGGGTGTAGCCGAAGGTCAGCGGCGGGAGCTGCGCGGGGCGGCGGGTGCTCCCGTCGTAGGGGGTGCCGTGGTCGTCGAAGCCGACCACGTCGAGCCGCCGCAGCAGCGAGACGCCGTTGTGGGGGTCGGCGGCGTAGGCGAGGCGGTACTCGCGGACGGGGCGGGGCGGCTCGCCGGCGGGGTGCGTCGTCACCCTGATCGTTGTGCAGCGGCGGGTGGTGCGCAGCTCGAAACCCGGGCGGCAGTCGGTGTAGGGGTCGGGGCGCTGCTCGTAGGCGAAGCTGACCCGCACGAGGAAGCTGTCGGGCGCGTCGCCGTAGTCGGCGTACATGATGCGCTGCAGCAGCAGCTGGGCGCCGCCGGGGTCGGGCGCGTACTCGTAGCAGATACGGTTGCCGAAGGGGTCGCTGGTCTCGGTCAGCTTCCAGGCGAAGACGCGCCCGGGGTCGTCGGGCGGCGCGATCGTGGACGGCCCCGTCGCGCCGGGCTTCGCGCCATAGACGCTCACCAGGCCGTCTTTGCCCTCGACGCGCCAGTAGGGGCGCGCCTCGCCGCGGTGGTAGAAGATGCGGGCGAACAACCCCTCGGTGCGGGGGCGGTACTGCACGACCGGCGCATTCGGCCAGGCCGCGTCGCCGGGGCCCCCGATCATCGTGAGCGCGCCGGGCCGGGCCGGGGCGGGCGCCCACAGGGCGACGGGCGTCAGGTCCTCGGCGCCGGAGAGGATGAAGACATCGCGGGGCTCGCCGGGCGCGAGCGCGCCGGCACGGTCGTTGTAGCGCGGCACGCCGCCGGAGGTCTTGCGGCTCACGCCGGGGAGGCCCAGGCCCCAGCCCAGGCCGAAGGGCCCGTTGCCGCCGCCGGTGCTGTAGGCCAGGCTCAGCGCGGGCTGGAGCCCGCCGCGCCCGGGCGGCAGGGCGAGCGGCACCGTGAAATTGCCGGTGCCGGTGTGCAGGTCGGGCGCGAACGTCTCGCCCATGCCCGCCATGGCGCCGCCGCCCTGGGGCAGGGCGATCCGCTGTCCCGGGTGATCCCCGCTGCTCATACGCCGGCCTTCCCGTCGAAAGGAGACCCGCTGAGACGCGCCTGCCGCAGGGCTGGCGGGGCCTGGGTGAAGGACGGGCCGGAGAGCCCCAGTATAAACGATCCTGGGGGGCGGCGGGTCGGCGGCCGCTACGGCTCGATCACC
>DAOLDO010001344.1:0-1590 GCA_035327325.1 Chloroflexaceae bacterium
AACCCTGTCGCCAACGGCGCCGACGAACAAAGGAGCAGCCCCATGACCTCCCCCACCGAGACCAGGTACGGTATCGAGTATATGCCCACCGAGGTGCCCGGCCCCCGGGCCCGCGCCCTGGTGGAGCGCGACGGCCGCGTGATGGCCCCGATGGGGCGGGTCTACCCGCTGGTGATCGACCACGCGACCGGCTGCGAGGTGTGGGACGTTGACGGGCACCGCTACCTCGACATGAACGCCGGCATCGCCGTGCTGGCCGCCGGCCACAGCCACCCCCGCCTGGTCAAGGTCGCCCAGGAGCAGGTGGCCCGCTTCACCCACATGGCCGGCACCGACTTCTACAACGAGCCGATGATCCGCGCCGCCGAGAAGCTGGTCTCCCTGATGCCCGGCGACCAGGGCTGGCAGGTCTTCTTCACCAACAGCGGCACCGAGGCGATCGAGGCCAGCGTCAAGCTGGCCCGCTACGCCACCCGCCGCCAGAATGTGATCGCCTTCTACGGCGCCTTCCACGGCCGCTCGTACGGCAGCCTCGCCCTCACCGCCTCCAAGCCGCGCCAGCGCAAGGGCTTCTTCCCCATGCTGCCAGGCAGCTTCCACGCCTTCTACGCCAATCCCCACCGCCCGCCCCTCGGCAGCGACCCCGCCAAGGTCGCCGAGACCTGCCTGGGCTTCATCGAGCGGCAGCTCTTCACCACCACCTGCCCCCCCGAGGAGGTCGCCGCGATCGTGGTCGAGCCCATCCAGGGCGAGGGCGGCTACGTGGTGCCCGCGCCGGGCTTCATCAGGGGCCTGCGCGAGCTCTGCGACCGCCACGGCATCCTCCTGATCGCCGACGAGGTCCAGAGCGGCGTGGGCCGCACCGGCAAGATGTGGGCCTTCGAGCACGAGGGCGTCGAGCCCGACATCGTGGCCTCGGCCAAGGGGCTCGGCGGCGGCCTCCCCATCGGCGCGATGATCGCCCGCGAGGAGCTGGCCCGCCAGTGGGAGCCCGGCTCCCACGGCAACACCTACGGCGGCAACGGCCTCACATGCGCCGTCACCCACGAGCTCCTGGCCATGGTCGAGGACGAGCTGATGGACAACGCGGCCAGGGTCGGCCTGCACCTGCTGGGCCGCCTGGAGGATCTGCAGGGCCGCTTCGCCCAGATCGGGGCGGTGCGCGGGCGCGGCCTGATGATCGGCGTCGAGCTGGTTGACCCGACCACCGGCGAGCCCGATCACGACCTGGCCGACGCGGTCATGGCCGAGGCGTTCCGCAAGGGCCTGCTGGTGCTCACCTGCGGCCAGTCCACAATCCGCTTCTGCCCGCCCCTCGTCCTCACCCCCGAGCAGGCCGACGAGGCCGTCGAGCGCTTCGCCCTGGCCCTCGCCGCCCTTGCGCCCGAGGTGTGAGGTATAAGGTGTGAGGTGTGCGCGGCGAGCGCAGCGAGCGCCTCACACCTCCACCGTGCTATAATTTCGCTATGAAGCCCTTGGCCCTGTGGTGGCTCGGCGGCGGGATCGCCGCGGCGGCCCTGGCCTACTGGCAGGTCGTGCTGGCCGAGGGGGCCTACCTGGGGCCGCGCGCCGTCCGCCTCGTCTACACCC
>DAOLDO010001345.1:0-1581 GCA_035327325.1 Chloroflexaceae bacterium
ACGCCGCGCGGCGGTCGCGTGCGCCTGACCCTCCACGACGAGCCCTCGCGCCTGATCGTGCGCGTGGAGGACAGCGGCGCCGGCATGGAGCGCGAGCACCTCCAGAAGATCTTCCTGCCCTTCTACCGCATCGAGACGCCCGGGGCCTGCAGCAGGCCGGGGGCCGGGCTGGGCCTCGCCATCGCCCGCCACATCGTCGAGACCCACGGCGGCCAGATCACGGTGCGCAGCGAGCCGGGGCGAGGGAGCGTGTTCACCGTCGTGCTGCCGCGCAGCTCGGCACCGTAAGGATCGCCCCCGCGGCCCCGGAACGTCCCGAGGGGCGCCGCCCAGCAAGCTGAGGAGAGGCCCGATGCCCGCCTACGGCTCACAGTCCATGGTCGCGCCGCTCAGGCGCGTGATCGTGCGGCGCCCCGACGCCGCCTTCGCCGTCGCCGACCCCGACGCCTGGCACTACGCGGCGCGCCCCGACCTGGCGGCGGCCCAGGCCGAGCACGACGCCCTCGTGGCGATCCTGCGCGACTACGGGGCCGAGGTGATCGCCCACGACGCCCCGCAGCCCGGGCGGGCCGACGCGATCTTCGTCCATGACCCGGCCCTCGTCACCGAGGCCGGCGCGGTGATCCTGCGCATGGGCAAGGCCCTGCGCGAGGGCGAGGAGGAGGCCCTGGCGGCCTGCCTGGAGGGCGCCGGCGTCCCGATCCTCGGCAGGCTCACAGGCGAGGCCCGGGCCGAGGGCGGCGACCTGCTCTGGCTCGACCGCCAGACCCTGGCGGCCGGGGTTGGCTTCCGCACCAACGCCGAGGGCGTGCGCCAGCTCCAGGGGCTCCTCGCACCCCTCGGCGTGCGCGTGCTGCCGGTCGAGCTGCCCTGGTACCAGGGGCCCGACGCCTGCCTGCACCTCATGTCGCTGATCTCGCTCGTCGCCGAGCGCCTGGCCGTGGTCTACCTGCCCCTGCTCAGCGTGCCGTTCGTCCAGGAGCTCGCGGGCCGCGGGGTGGCCCTGGTCGAGGTCCCCGAGGAGGAGCTCGCGACCATGGGCACCAACGTCCTCGCCCTCGCCCCCGGCGAGTGCCTGATGCTGGAGGGCAACCCCGTCACGCGGGCGCGCCTGGCGGCCGCCGGATGCGAGGTGCGAACCTACGTCGGGCGCGAGATCTCGCTCAAGGCGGAGGGCGGGGCCACGTGCCTGACGCGGCCCGTGCTGCGGGGGTGAGCCTGCCGGGCGCGGCGGGGCGGCCTACTCGTTGCGCAGGGCCCGGATCGGGTCGAGCCTGGCCGCGCGCAGGGCCGGGAACAGCCCGAAGAAGATGCCCACGGCGGCGGAGATCGAGGTGGCCAGGACGATCGAGAACAGCGACACGCTCGCCCTGATTGACGAGTCCTGCGAGAGGCTGTAGAGCAGGAAGGTGCCCCCGAGCGAGAGCAGGTAGCCGAGGCCGATGCCGAGCAGGCCGCCGGCGAGGCAGAGCACGACCGCCTCGATCAGGAACTGCCACATGATGTCGCGCCTGCGGGCGCCAACAGCCTTACGCAGGCCGATCTCCTTGGTGCGCTGGGCCACGCTCACCAGCATGATGT
>DAOLDO010001346.1:0-1575 GCA_035327325.1 Chloroflexaceae bacterium
TCAGGCAAGGTGCGTGGGCGCCCTTCAGTTCCGCGCCGCCGCAGACCTCACCCCCCGGCCCCCTCTCCGCTACGGAGAGGGGGAGCCGAGCAACGCGAGGCGGAGGTGAGGTCCGGAGCGACGGTCAAGCGCGGCAGGCCCATCTGAAGCCTGGTCTCAGCGAAGCTGCCGCGCAGCCCTTGCGGCTGCACGGCTGGTTCGAGCGCGGCGGCGTGCGCTTCGTCTGCGTAGACTGGGGCCCCGCCAACAAGGCCGAGTCCACGCCTGACCTGCCGGCCTTCCTCGACGCGGCCCTGGCCGGCGGCCCGGCCATCATCCTGATGCACCACCACGTCGCCCCGATGGGCCACGCCCGCCTCGACGCCCTGATCGCCGACGACGTGGCCGCCTTCGCCGAGCGCCTCGCCGGGCGCGAGGTGCTCGCCATCCTGGCCGGCCACACCCACGCCACCTACGAGCGCAGCCTCGCCGGCGTGCCCGTCTACGGCCTGCGCTCCACCTGCTTCCAGTTCGCCCCCCTCCCGGGCGATGGCCCCCTGCTGCGCTGCCTGCTGCCGCCCCACTACCGCATCGTCACCGTCGCCGGCGGCGCCCTGACCACCGAGGTCGTCGAGGTGCCCCTGTAGAGCACACGGAGGGCGCGATGTCCTGGCCCGCCTACACCCACGAGCGCAACTTCGGCTGCCGCGCCACCGAGTACGTCTACCGCGGCCTGCGCACGGTCGCCCTCGAGAACGAGCTGCTGCGCGTGACCGTGCTCGCCGGCAAGGGCGGCGACATCGTCGAGTTCCTGCACAAGCCCACCGACACCGACTTCATGTGGCGCTCGCCCCTCGGCGTGCGCGACCCCGCCACCTTCGTGCCCACAGCCCCGCGCCCCGAGGGCGCCTTCCTCGACTACTACCCCGGCGGGTGGCAGGAGTGCCTGCCCACCGGCGGCGGCCCCGCGAGCTATGCCGGCACCAGCTTCGGCCCCCACGGCGAGCTCTGCCTCGTCCCCTGGGACTACGCGCTGACCGAGGACGACCCGACCCGCGTCACCCTGCGCCTGCGCGTGCGCGCCTACAGGACGCCGCTCTTCGTCGAGAAGCAGCTCAGCCTGGCCGGCGGCCGCCCGGTGCTCCAGATCCGCGAGCGCCTGGTGAACGAGGGCCGCGAGCCCCTCGAGCTGATGTGGGGCCACCACCCCGCCCTCGGGCCGCCCTTCCTCGACGACAGCTGCGTCGTGGACCTCCCCGGCGCCCGCGTGCGGGCCACGGACGTCCAGCCCACCCACCGATACGCGCCCGGCGAGGGCTACGCCTGGCCCCACGTCCCCGGTCGCGACGGCGCGGTGCTCGACATAAGCAAAATCCCGCCGCCCGAGGCGCGCACGCACGACACCGTCTTCCTCACCGAGCTCGCGGCCGGCTGGTACGCCGTCACCAACACCCGCCGCGCCGTCGGCTTCGGCATGGCCTGGCCGGCCGGGCTGTTCCGCGCCATCTGGTTCTGGCAGGTCTACGGCGGCGCCTTCGGCTCGCCCTGGTTCGGCCGCACCTACAACATCGCCCTCGAGCCGTGGACCACGCCCCA
>DAOLDO010001347.1:0-1574 GCA_035327325.1 Chloroflexaceae bacterium
GCGGCCCCCTGCTCTGCGCCGCCGCCCGCGCCGCCCTGCGCGCCTACCAGGACGAGGACCTGCCCCGCCAGGCCGCCGAGAAGGGCGCCTGGCTCGTCGAGCAGCTGCGCGCTCTCGGCCTCCCCGCCGTGCGCGAGGTGCGCGGCCTCGGACTGCTCGTCGGCCTCGAGCTCAAGACCCGCGCCCAGCCCGCCCTCCAGGCCCTGCTCGAACGGGGCGTGCTCGCCCTGCCCGCCGGCCCCACCGTCCTGCGCCTGCTGCCGCCGCTCGTTATTTCCTATGATGAGCTCGCGACCGTCGCCGAGGCTATCGGCGAAGTTTTGGGCTGAGGTGTGAGCCGCTCGCTTCGCTCGCTCTGTGAGGTGTGATCGGCCACGAGCACGGCCGCAGAAGGTTCACACCTCACACCTCACACCTCACACCTCAGGCCTCACACCTCACACCTCACACCTCATATGCACAAGATCGGCATCATTGACCTCGGCTCCAACACCACCAGGCTCATCGTGATGGAGTACGAGCCGGGGCGCTGCTTCCGCCTCACCGACGAGGTGAGCGAGACGGCGCGCCTCGCCGAGGGCGTGGGCGAGGACGGGCGCCTGCGCCCCGAGCCGATCCGCCGCGCCGTCACCGCCCTCGGCATGTTCGAGCGCTTCTGCCGCGGCACCGGCGTCGAGCAGGTCGTCGCCGTCGGCACCAGCGCGATCCGCGAGGCCCCCAACCAGGACGAGTTCTGGCAGGCCCTGCGCGCCGAGACCAGCCTCGACCTGCGCATCATCAGCGCCCAGGACGAGGCGTTCTACGGCTACCTCGGCGCCGCCAACGCCCTCGGCCTCACCCAGGGCTACGTCTTCGACACCGGCGGCGGCTCGACCCAGGTGGTCGCCGTGGGCGGCCGCCGCCCCGTCGAGACCTTCTCGACCCAGGCCGGGGTCGTGCGCTTCACCGAACGCTACGTCAGCGGCGACCCGGCCAGCAAGTCCGAGCTGAAGGCCCTGCGCGAGGCCGCCCGCGAGGCCTTCGCCGGCCTCTCCTGGCTGCGCGCCGGCCCCCACCAGGCCCTCGCCGGGGTCGGCGGCACCGTGCGCACCCTGGCCCGCATGGACCAGAAGGCCCGCGCCTATCCCCTCGACCGCGTCCACGGCTACGTGCTCGCCCGCGAGGCCGTCGCCGCCATCGTCGAGCAACTGGCCCGCAAGGGCCGCCGCGAGCGCGAGCAGATCCCCGGCCTCAAGGACGACCGCGCCGACGTGAGCCTCGCCGGCGCCGTGATCGTCGAGCAGCTCATGGACCGCGGCGGCTTCGAGCGGCTCACCGTCAGCGGCCAGGGCGTGCGCGAGGGCCTCTTCTACGCCCACTTCCTCCAGGGCGCCGACCCGCCCCTCTTCGACGACCCCCGTGCCTTCTCCATCCTCAACCTCGCCCGCCTCAGCTACTACGAGGAGGCCCACTGCCACAAGGTCGCCGAGCTCAGCCTCAGCCTCTTCGACCAGCTCGTCCCCCTCCACGGCTACGGCCCCTGGGAGCGCGAGCTGCTCGCCCACGCCGCCACCATCCACGACATCGGCGTCGCC
>DAOLDO010001348.1:0-1567 GCA_035327325.1 Chloroflexaceae bacterium
TGTCGAACCGCTACATCTCCGACCGCTTCCTGCCCGACAAGGCGATCGACCTGATTGACGAGGCCGCCGCGCGCCGGCGCATGGAGAACACCAGCACCCCGCAGGTGCTCGACGACATGAACCGCCTGATCGCCCAGCGCGAGATCGAGCGCGAGATGCTTGGCCGCGAGAAGGACGCCACCAGCAAGGAGCGCCTGGCCCGCATCGAGCAGGAGCTGGCCAACCTCAAGGAGCAGCGCAACGCCGTCGAGGCCCAGAAGCAGCACGAGAAGGGCCTGCTCGACCGCATCCAGGAGCTGCGCGCCAACATCGAGCAGACCCAGAACGAGATCGAGCAGGCCCAGCGCCAGTACGACTACAACAAGGTCGCCGAGCTCCAGTACGGCCGCCTGAAGGGCCTGGAGGACCAGCTGGCCGGCCTCGAGGCCCAGGCCAGCAACAACACCCTGCTGCGGCAGGAGGTCAACTCGCAGGATATCGCCGAGATCATCGCCCGCTGGACGGGCGTGCCGGTCACCAGGCTGCTCGAGGGCGAGGTCGAGAAGCTGATCCGGATGGAGGAGCGCCTGCACCAGCGCGTGGTCGGCCAGGGCGAGGCCGTGGCCGCCGTGGCCAACGCGGTGCGCCGGGCCCGCGCCGGCCTGCAGGACCCCAACCGGCCCCTCGGCTCGTTCCTCTTCCTCGGCCCCACCGGCGTCGGCAAGACCGAGCTGGCCCGCGCCCTGGCCGAGTTCCTCTTCGACGACGAGGGGGCCATGGTGCGCATTGATATGTCCGAGTACATGGAGAAGCACACCGTCGCCCGCCTGATCGGGGCGCCCCCCGGCTACGTCGGTTACGACGAGGGCGGCCAGCTCACCGAAGCCGTGCGCCGCAAGCCCTACAGCGTGGTGCTCTTCGACGAGGTCGAGAAGGCGCACCCTGACGTCTTCAACGTCCTGCTCCAGGTCCTGGACGACGGCCGCCTCACCGACGGCCAGGGCCGCGTGGTCAACTTCAAGAACGTGGTCGTGATCATGACCAGCAACGTCGGCTCGGCGATGATCCAGGACATGACCCAGGACCGGGTGGACCAGGAGTCGATCCGCGAGGCGGTGCTCGACGAGCTGCGGAGCCAGCTCAGGCCCGAGTTCCTCAACCGCATTGACGAGGTGATCGTCTTCCAGCCCCTGAGCCGCGAGCAGATCGGCCAGATCGTCGAGATCCAGCTCGCCCGCCTGCGGGCGCTCCTGGCCGAGCGCAAGCTGAGCCTGGAGCTGAGCGAGGCCGCCAGGGCCCAGCTCGCCGCAGAGGGCTACGACCCGATCTATGGGGCACGGCCGCTCAAGCGGGTGATCCAGCAGCGCATCCAGAACCCCCTGGCCATGGCCATCCTCGAGGGGCGCTTCCAGGCCGGCGACACCGTCCTGGCCGACGCGGGCGAGGGGGGCTTCAGCTTCAGGCGCGCCGAGTAGCGCCGGGGCCGCGCGCCCCTCTCCGCCAGGCGCGGGGAGGGGGGCGGGCGCGTCTGGGAGCGGCGGGCATTGTGTGGTATGCTTGAGCAGGCCGGGCGTGAAGAGAGGCTCGC
>DAOLDO010001349.1:0-1565 GCA_035327325.1 Chloroflexaceae bacterium
CCTGGGCGTGGTCGAGCTGGTGCAGCGGCTGCTCGACGAGGTGCTGGCCTTCACGGGCGACGCCGAGCCCCACGACGACATCACGATCATCGCCACGCGCCCGATCGCCCGCGCCACCGTCGAGCGCGGGGCCCCGCCCGCCGAGACGGTGGGCGTAGGGGCGTAGGGCGGTCGGCCACCGCCGCTGGTATAATGGGAGTGGCCCCACACCCGTCAGCCCCAGCCAGAGCCCAGGAGCCGGTATGTTGCTGTTCAACTCGCTCGCCCGAGCGAAGGAGCCCTTTGCCCTGCCCGCCGATCGCCCCGTCACCCTCTACGTCTGCGGGGTGACCCCCTACGACACCACCCATATCGGGCACGCCCGCACCTTCCTTACCTTCGACGTGCTGGTGCGCTACCTGGGCTGGCAGGGCGCCGAGGTGCGCTACTGCCAGAACGTCACCGATGTGGACGACCCGCTCTTCGAGCGGGCCAGGCGCGACGGGATCAGCTGGCAGGCCCTGACCGAGCAGCAGGTCGCCCAGCTCCTCGAGGACTACAAGGGCCTCAACCTGCTGCCGCCCACCTACTTCCCGCGGGCCAGCGAGGAGATCGGGGCCATGATCCCGATCATCGAGCGCCTGGTCGAGCTGGGGCACGCCTACGTGGTGGACGGCGAGGTCTACTTCAGCGTGCAAACCGACCCGGACTTCGGCAAGATGGCGCGCATGGGCTACGAGGAGCTGCTGGCCACGGCCAACCAGCGCGGCAACAACCCGCGCGACCCGAAGAAGCGCGACCCGCTGGACTTCGTGCTCTGGCAGACCGGCGGGCCCGAGGACCCGACCTGGGAGAGCCCATGGGGCCCCGGCCGGCCGGGCTGGCATATCGAGTGCAGCGCCATGGCCACCAAGTACCTGGGCGAGCAGATCGACATCCACGGGGGCGGCGCCGACCTGATCTTCCCGCACCACCCCTGCGAGATCGCCCAGACCGAGCCGGTGACGGGCAAGCGCCCCTTCGTGAAGGTCTGGATGCACGCCGGCCTGGTCTGGCTCGGCGGCGAGAAGATGAGCAAGTCGCTCGGCAACTTGGTCTTCGCGCGGGACGCGCTGCGCGACCACGGGGCCGACACGCTGCGCTGGTACCTGCTGACCCAGCACTACCGCGAAGAGTTCGACTACAGCCGCGAGGCGGTGGAGGGCTACGCCCCCGTGGCCCGCCAGCTGCGGCAGGCGGCGGGAGCGCGGGGCGGCACGGGCTCGCCCCTGGACCTGAGCCGCGGCCGGGCCGAGCTGGAGGCGGCCATGGCCGACGACCTGAACACCCCGGTGGCCCTGGCGGTGCTGCACGGCATGGTCGGCGACACCCTGGCCGCGGCGGCCGAGGGCCGCGACGTCGGGACGGCGGCGGCCACGGTGCGCGAGCTGGCCGGCATGCTCGGCTTCACCCTGGCGGCGTAACACAGGAGCGACACCATGGGCCCGCGGCGCCTGTCTCTGATCTGGCCCCTGATCGCCGCCCTCTGCCTGGCCGCCCTGGCCGGCTGCGCGAACCCGGCGCCGCCCGCGGCGGGGGCGGGCGGC
>DAOLDO010001350.1:0-1564 GCA_035327325.1 Chloroflexaceae bacterium
AAGCCAGAGGGCGCCGGTTCGTGTGCCGATCCTTGAGGTACGGGCGCCCCCACGTAGGCGCCCACGCTGGAGCGCCCCAACCGCGAACCAACTCGGGGGTCGAGGGGGCAGCACCCCTCACAAAAACGGGGTGGCAGGGCTCTCCCTGCGAGCAGCCAGCGGGCCCCTGGTACGCTCCTTGCAGACCTCCCCTCAGCGACGCATTAGCTGATGGAGGCTGCCATGACCCAACGACTCTCCGCCGCGCTGCGCGAGCTCGCGGCCACCCCGCGCGGCGAGCACCCAGTGCTCAGCATCTACCTCGACCTGAGCGTTGACAACACGGGCCAGCGCCAGGCCATGGCCGCCCTCGACCGCGAGCTGGCCCGCTGCTCGGCCGAGCTCGCGGAGCGCGGCCCCGCCCGCGACAGCTTCGAGGCCGACCGCGCCCGCCTCCAGACCTACCTCGCCGGCGAGCTGCCCGGGGACGCCCGCGGCGTGGCGATCTTCGCCAGCTCCGGCGCCGGGCTCTGGGGCGCCATCCCCCTGCTCGTCCCCCTCGAGACCGCCGTCGCCTGCGACACCATGCCCCACCTCTTCCAGCTGGCCCGCGCCATCGAGGACAACGAGACCTACGTGATCGCCGTGGCCGAGGGCCAGCAGGCCCAGATCTTCGTCCTCTCGCCCGAGACGATCGAGCAGGTGGACAATACGGTCGCCCGCGAGAGTGTCGGCCGAACCCAGGTGGGCGGGTGGTCCCAGCTGCGCTACCAGAGCCACATCGGGTACGTGATCCAGCTCCACATGAACGACCTGGCCACGTCGCTGCAGGAGGCGGTCGAGCGCCACGGCGCGCGCCACATCGTGATCATGACCAACGACGCGGTCAAGGGCCACGTCCGCCAGGCCCTCCCGCCCCAGCTCCACGAGCTGGTGGTCGAGATGCTGCCCTTCGACCGCGGGGCCGAGCCAGAGGCCCTCTTCGCCAGCCTCGACCCCCTGCGCGAGGAGGTGGAGCGCAAAGAGGAGGAGGAGCTGCTCGGGCGGCTCGAGGACCAGCTGGCCACGCGGGGCGGCCTGGCCTTCGCCGGCGACAAGGACGTGGCCATGGCCCTGCTCAAGGGCCAGGTGGACACCCTGCTGATCACGCCCGGCTACAGCGCCGCCGGCGGCGAGTGCCCGACCTGCGGCGCCCTGCGCGTCGGCCAGCGCCAGAAGTGCCCCTACGACGGCAGCGAGATGCGGCCCGTGGACATGCGCGAGGCCCTCGTGCTGCACACCCTGGCCCAGAGCGGCAGCGTCGAGATCATCGGCCTGGACGGCGCCCTCGAGGCCCACGGCGGCGTGGCGGCCATCCTGCGCTTCCGCGACGACGTCCAGGACGAGGTGGGCGCCGCGGGCGCCTGACGCGCCGCCCCTCTGTTCGTGAGGGGCAGCCGGCCCCTACTACCCCATTTGTTCGTGAGGGGCCCACGCGGGCCCCTCACACTCCCCGCGCGGGGGGCAATGCAGGTCCCCATCGCTCGTGTCGGTTGGCGGTTGGGGCGCCCCAGCGTGGGCGCCCACGTGGGGGCGCCCGTACCTC
>DAOLDO010001351.1:0-1564 GCA_035327325.1 Chloroflexaceae bacterium
CGCCGGGGCGCTCGGGGGGCGCCGGCCGCGCCGTGGCGGCGGGCGCCTCGGGCGCGACGGGCTCGGGGGCGGCTGGGGGCGGGGCGACGATCTCGCCGGGCTGCGGCGGCTCGGGCGCGCTCAGCCGGGGCGCCGCCGTGGGCCTCGGCGCGGGCGCGGCGAGGGGCGGCAGGCGCACGCCAGCCGGCTCGCCCTCGGTCAGGCCGCGCCACCAGCGGGCCAGGCGCGTGGCCAGCGAGGCGCGCTGCGACTCACGCTCGCCGCCGCCCGCCTGGGGCAGCAGCACCGCGTGGGCGAGCCAGGCCCCGCCCGCCGCCGCCCCCGCGGGCGAGCGCAGCGCCACCGCGGCCTGGGCCAGCCGGGCGGTCAGGTCGCGGTGGATGGCGAGCATCACCTCGGCGGCCGTGCGCCGCTCGACCACGCCCTGGGCGACCATGCCCTGCCAGCGCAGGATCTCGACGCAGAGGCGCGCGGCGGCGCCCACCTCGGCGGCCAGGGCGGCCGCGCCGGCGCGGCCCAGGGCCAGCTCGGAGCGCAGCAGCAGCTCGGCCGACCGCTTGTAGTCGCCCTGCGACAGCAGCATCACCGCCAGCTGCCAGGTGGTCAGCCCGGCCCCCTCGGCGTCGTCGGCGGCCTCGGCGGCCAGCAGCGCGGCCGTGGCCCTGGCCACGGCGAGGGAGCTGTCGCCGGCGCCCCAGTGGGAGACGGCCTGGCCGCTCAGGGCGCGCCACAGCCCCTCGCGGTCGTCGGCGGTGCGGAACTCGGTCTCGGCGACGGCCAGCAGGCGCAGGGCCGGCGCCCACTCGTCGCGGTCGAGCAGGTCGATCGCGCGGCGGTAGGCCTCCCACCCGCTCAGGCTGCGGCGGGCCCAGGGCTCGGGCTGGGCGCGCGGCTCGGGGATGCCGCTCATCAGCACCTCGTCGGGCGATCTGGCGCGGCCCCCCAGGGCGGGACCGCGCAGGGCTGCTGTCGAAGCCAGCACTGAGGCTCTCACAGGCTCCTCCACTGTCATGGGCGGCGCGCACGCCGGGAGGATGCGGGCGTGCGCGGGGGCTCCCCGCCGGGTCGGCGTCGGAGCGGCGCCCCGGATCTGGCCCGGCGGGCGGGGCACCAGCGCTGATCTTCGACGCGGTCGAGGCGGAGAGAGGGCCGTCGCGGTGGGGCGGCGGGCGGGCCACAGGCGCGGCCGCCGGCCCGGTTCAGGGAAGGCTGCGAGTCATGGCTAAAGGGGCCCCGCGCCGGCGACTCTTGCAGCAGCTCCGCCCCGGCCCGCCGTCCCTTCGATCAGCCCTCAGCCCGACGCCTGGCGCCGGGCGACTCAGTACACTGGGGCCTGAAGCTCATAACCTACTGCTATAAAACACCAGATCGCGAGCCGGAAATTACGACATTTGGCCGATCTCTGCAGGGCGACGGGGGCGGGCGGGAACCCGACGTGGCGGGGCGGCGTCATGAGCGGCGACCGGGTGGCCACAAGGTTCAAATGGGGAGCAGCAAGGGTATGACCGCAACGACCCCTGGCGCCACGCGCTGGCCCATCGCCCCCGCGCCCACGGCGAGGCCG
>DAOLDO010001352.1:0-1562 GCA_035327325.1 Chloroflexaceae bacterium
CGAAGAAAGCCACGCCGACCAGCACCGAGAGCAGCATGATCGCCGCGCCGCCCGCCACAGCGTACCAGAGGCCCCGCTCGCGCGGGGCGCGCCCCCCCACTGTATGTGTCGCCATCTTGTGTCCTCAAAGCAGGCTCAGACGCACCGCAGGCATGGTACCATGAACGCGGGCCCCCGCAGATGGACACACGCCGATGCGCCTCGAGACGCTGCCCCTGGATGCGGCCGCGGGCCACATCCTCTGCCATAACCTCGCCGACGCCCAGGGCCGCAAGGCCTTCGCCAAGGGCCGGGTCGTGCGCCCCGAGGACGTGCCGCGCCTCGCCGAGCTCGGCCTGCGCGCGGTGCGCGTGGCCGTGCTCGAGCCAGGCGACGTGCACGAGAACGAGGCCGCCGGCCGCCTCGCCGCCGCCGTCGCCGGCGAGGGCATCGTAGCCACGCCCGCCCACGCCGGCCGCGTCAACCTGCGCGCCGCCCACGCCGGCCCCCTCGCCGTCCACGTGCCCGCCCTCCTGGCGATCAACGAGCTGGACGGCCTGACCGTGGCGACCCTGCCCGCCCACAGCCTGGCCCGCCCGGGGCGGGACCTGGCTACGATCAAGGTGATTCCCTTCGCCGTCCCCGAGGCCGACCTGCGCCGCGCCGAGGAGGCCGGCAGGGCCGCTGGGGGCGTGCTGCGCGTGCGCCCGATCAGCGTCAGCCGCGTCGGCGTCGTCCTGGTGAGCAGCCCCGCGGCGCGCCTGCGCGTCGAGCGGGGCGTCTACCCCGCGATCGAGGGGCGCGTGGCCGAGCTGGGCGGCGCCGTCTTCGCCCGCCACGCCGTCGCCCCCGACGAGGGGGCTGTCGCCGAGGCGGTCGCCGCCCTGGCCGGCGAGGGGGCCGAGCTGGTGATCGTCGCCGGCGAGACCTCGGTGATGGACCTGGACGACGTGACGCCGCGCGGGATTCGCCTGGCCGGCGGACGGGTCGAGCACTACGGCGCGCCCGTCGAGCCCGGCAACCTGCTGCTGATGGCCTACCTCGACCGGCCCGGCGGCCCCCTGCCCATCCTCGGCGCCCCCGGCTGTGTGCGCTCGCGCGACGCCAACATCGTGGACCTGCTGCTCCCCCGCCTGATGGCCGGCGAGCGGGTCGGCCGCGGGGACATCGTGGCCCTCGGCCATGGGGGGCTGCTGGGGTGAAAGCGGCGCCCGTCAGCTACGAGTACCACATTGTCGTCGGCCCGCCGGGCGAGGCCCGCCTCCTGCTGCTGCCCGGGCCCGAGGGCTGGCGGCTGCCCGGCTTCAGCGACGGCGCGCGGCGCTTCTGGCAGGACGTGGACCACGTGAACGCCTGGCTCCGCCAGGGCCTCGGCGCCCCCGCCACGACGCTGCGCTGCCTCGCGATCGGCTACAGCCCCGACGACGAGCTGATCTCCAAGGTCTACGCCGCGGCCCGGCGGCCCGAGAGCATCGATCTGCCGGGTGTCGAGCCGCTCCAGCTCGACATCACCGATCCCGATTCGGTGCGCCGCGCCGCCGAGCTGGCCACCGACGTCAACGTCGTCATCAACAATGCCGGCG
>DAOLDO010001353.1:0-1560 GCA_035327325.1 Chloroflexaceae bacterium
CCAGCAACGGGGCGTCGCCCGCCGTCGCCACCAGGTTGCCCCGGAAGCTGCCCCGCTCGGCGTACTCGCCGGGCGTGTCAATGCCCCAGCCCGCGTACTCGACCATCTGGGTCTTGCGGGCGGGCCGGCCGCACCCCTCGAGCGTGCGCAGCAGGCTGGTCTTGCCGGCCCCCACGCCGCCCAGGAGCATGAAGCGCCACCTCGCTGTGGTCCCGCTATGTGACATGGGGTGCGCCCTACGACCTCGTGATCCGCGCCGGGTGGAAGCCGAGGATGGCCTCCATGCCGCTGTTGGCGGCCTCGATCGCCACCTGCACGCTGGTCAGCCGGCCGGTCACCACCAGGGTGCCGCTAAAACGGTCGAGAAAGCCGATCCGCACGTCGGCCGCCTTCAGCGCCAGGTCGCCGGCGATGATCGTGCTCTCGCCCGGGGTCAGCGTGAGCATGCCGATCGCGTCGGCGTCGTCCAGCCCGACCTTCTCGCACAGAGCGCCGTCGGGGTTGGCGATGATGTGGGCGATCGTGACCTGCCGCCCAGGCACGTACTCCTGGATGATCCTGGCGGAGATCTCGTCCGGCTCGTGGTGCTGTGTGCTCATAACAGCCGTATCATAGCCAGCCGGCCCGCCCCGACTCAATGCGCAAAGCTACCGGGCCTGTACACTTATCCACGGGCGGGCGCCGCGCCGCTCGCCATCAGGTCCGCAGGAAAATGTATAAAAGCCGTTAGTTGCTGGATTGCCGCGGCGCCGGCCGGGGCGTACCCTGCTTGCGGAGCGACGGCGGCGCAGGTGCGCCCCGGCCCAGCCGAGCCAGTGAGCGAGCACCACGCCTATGAAAGCCCTTGTCTACCACGGCCCCGGCCAGATCGCATGGGAGGAGCGGCCCCTGCCGGCCATCCAGGACCCCGGCGATGTGATCGTGCGGGTCAGCGCGACCACCATCTGCGGCACCGACCTGGCCATCCTCAAGGGCGGCGTGCCCAGCGTGACGCCGGGCCGCATCCTCGGCCACGAGGCCACCGGCGAGATCGTCGCCGTGGGCCCCGCCGTGTCCGACCTGCGCGTGGGCGACCGCGTGATCGTCCCCTGCACCAGCTCGTGCGGGCGCTGCCCCGCATGCCGTAAGGGGCTCTACTCGAGCTGCGCGCGCGGCGGCTGGCAGCTCGGCAACACCATTGACGGCGTGCAGGCCGAGTACGCCCGCGTGCCCCTCGCCGACTCGAGCCTGCACCGCATCCCGCCCGGCGTGGACGAGGAGGCGGCCCTCATGCTGGCCGACATCATCCCGACCGGGCTCGAGGTGGGCGTGCAGAAGGGCGAGGTGGGCCTCGGCGACACCGTCGCGGTGATCGGGGCGGGCCCGGTGGGCCTGGCGACGATCATGGCCGCCCAGTTCTTCGCCCCCGCCCGCGTGATCGCGGTGGACATTGACGAGCACCGGCTGGAGCTGGCCCGCGGCCTCGGCGCCACCCACGCGGGCAACAACATGGCGGGCGACGCCCACGCGCAGATCATGGCCATCACCGCGGGCGCCGGGGCGGACGTGGCGATCGAGGTG
>DAOLDO010001354.1:0-1558 GCA_035327325.1 Chloroflexaceae bacterium
GGGGGCCGCTGTGGGCCCGGAGGCCGCGGGCGCCCTGGTCGGGGCGGCGGCCGGGGCTTGACCGCCACAGCCCACGAGGATAGCGATGAGCATGAAGGCCAGGCAGGACATGATCCGTCTGTGGGTGATCATCTGTCGCTCCTTCGCGTGCATCCACTACGGAAGGTGCCCCGGGGCGGTGGCCTGCCGCCGCCGAAGACACGCTCTATCCCTAACGCGGCGGCGCCGCCGCGGGTGGGCAGGTTGAATGGCGGACGATCAGCTCGGTGGGCAGAACGACCCGCCCGGCCGTGAGCTCGGGGTCCTCGATCAGCTCCAGGAGCCGCTCGGCGGCGACGCGGCCCATCTGCTCGAGGGGCTGGCGCACGGTGGTGAGGGGGGGGTGGATGATCGAGGTCTGGGGCACGTCGTCGAAGCCGATCACCGAGAGGTCCGCGGGGATGCTCAGGCCGCGCAGACGGGCGGCCTCCAGCACCCCGAAAGCCATATCGTCGTTGGCGGCGAAGATGGCGGTCGGGCGGTCCGGCAGGGCGAGCAGCCGGTCGGCGCCGCCGAAGCCGCTGGGCTGGAAGAAGTCGCCCTGGGCGATCAGGGCCGGGTCGGCCGGCAGCCCGGCCGCGTTCAGGGCGGCCCTATAGCCGGCCACGCGGTCCTGGGCGCAGCCGAGGGCGGCGGTGCCGGCAATGTGACCGATGCGCCTGTGGCCGAGCTCGATCAGGTGGCGGGTGGCGTCGTAGGCGCCCTGGAAGTTGGTCGCGCCGACCGAGCGGCGGTAGTCGCCGCTGCCCTGGTGGTCAACCAGCATGTAGGGGAAGCCCTGGCGGATCAGCGAGTCGAGGTAGGTGCTGGCGTGGGTCGGCAGCACGAGCAGCAGGCCGTCGGCGAGGCCGCGGGTCAGGGCGGCCACGTAGGCCGACTCCTTGGTCTTGCGCCTGTGGGTCGTGTAGAGCATCAGGTCGTACTGGGCCTGGTCGAGGGCCTGGTCAATGCCCCTGATGATCGCGCCCATGTAGCTGGTGCCCAGGTCCTGCACGAGCACGCCGACGATGTGCGAGCGGCCGCCGGCGAGGGAGCGGGCTTGCTGGTTGGCGACGTAGCCGAGGCGGGTCATGGCGCGCAGCACGGCCTCGCGCTTGTCGGCCCTGACGCCGGCCTTGTTGTTGATCACCCGCGACACTGTGGCGAACGAGACCCCGGCCTCGCGGGCCACGTCCACGATCGTCACCGGTGAGTCTGGCGAATCGCTGGCCATAACGTGAAAGCCTTTTCAGGAAAAGGAGCGCTCCCAACGTTGTGGGCTGCTGCGCAGTGCCGTAGCTCTGGGACTATGTTGAAAGCGTTTGCAGAAAGAGCATAGCACCGATCTCGCAGAAGTCAAGGGGTTTTTGGAAGCGCTCTCAAAAAGAGTAGACGCGGGCCAACGAGGAGCCAGGCCGGTCCGCGTTCCCACTGGGACGCAGGCGGGCTACAAGATCAGGAGCGGGCGGGGAACGCCGGTCGCGGCACGATGCGGGGGGACGACTACCCGCGCAGACCCGCCCGCAGGGCGTTCAGGCCG
>DAOLDO010001355.1:0-1556 GCA_035327325.1 Chloroflexaceae bacterium
GGGGCCCGCCGGTACTGCCCGAAGGGCGGCTAGCTCGCGAGGGCCGAGGGGCCGGGCGGGGGGCCGTGGCTGGTGCCGCGCCGGCTGAGCATGACCAGCGAGGCGCCAAGGACGAGCACGGTGAGCACGCCCGAGACCCGCAGGGCGGTCATGACCAGGCCCGTGTACTTGCCCGTGGTCGGGTCGAAGTGGTAGCAGAGCAGCAGCAGCTGGTCCACGGGGCTGCCGATCCTGTTGCCCGAGGCCTCGACCAGGCCGAGGCGCAGGTCGCTGGGGTTGAACTCGATGCCGTAGAAGTAGCGGGCCAGCGTGCCGCCCGGCGTGAGCACGAGGATGCCGGCGGCGTGGGCGTACTGGTCAATCGTCTCGTCGTAGAAGTACTTGAAGCCCACGGCGTCGGCCAGCTGCTGGATGCTGTCCTGGGGGCCGGTGAGGAAGTGCCAGGCCGCATCGGCGCCCGGCTGCCCTAGGCGCGACATGGTGGCCGCCTTGGTGTTGGCGGCGTTCATGGGCGTCTCGGCCGGGTCAATGCTCACGTTGAGCACCTGGTAGTCGGCGCCGGGGCGCAGGCCGGTGACCTCGCCCATGGCCTTGACCATGCCGTCGCGGACCAGGGGGCAGAGCATCGGGCACTCGAAGTAGCTGAGCACCAGCACCACGGGCCGCTCGCCGAAGTAGTCGCCGAGGCGCACGCTCGCCCCGGCCTCGTCGGTGAAGGCCAGGTCGAGGGGCACCTGAGCGCCGAGCCTCTGCTCGAACGAGACCTCGTCGAGGCTGTGGTGGCCGCCGCCCTGGGCCATGGCGGCGGCGGGCGCCGCGAGCAGCGCCACGAGGGCCAGTGCGAAGAGCCAGCGGATCGTCTGCATAGAGTCTGCTTTACCAGGGAGCCAGCGGGCTCCTACTGCGCGAGGGACTTGATGTACTCGACCAGCTGGGCGACCTGGTCGTCGCTGAGCTGGCCCTCGTAGGGCGGCATGACGGGCTGGTAGCCCTCGGCAACCCGCGCCGTCGGGTTGAGGATCGACTCGATCAGGTAGGCCTCGTCGGCCAGGACCGTCCCGCCGTCGGCCAGCGGGCGCTCGCGGTTGTAGAGCCCCTCGAGGCTGGGGCCGATGCCGGCGCCGTCACCGCGGTGGCAGGCGGCGCAGCCGATATTGGCGAAGATCTGCTCGCCCTGGGCGGCCAGCTCCGCGTCGAACTCGACCGGGCCGCCGGCGGCCGGCGCGCTGGTGGGCGCGGGCGCGGCGGGCGCGCCGCCGGCCTGGCCGCCCGCGAAGGCGTTGGCGACCCCGCGCTCGAGCAACAGCTCCTTGGCCCGCTCGATCGGGATGTGGGCGCTGCCCTGGCCCTGGTCCACCCAGCCGTAGCCCTCGAGCTGGGCGACGGCGGCGGCGATGATGCGCTCGCCGTCTACGTTGGGGTTCTGCTCGAGGCGGGGCTCGGGGGGCAGCTGGGCCTGGGCCTCGCCGGTCGGGCTGAGCGTATGGCCGGTGGCGCCGATGCGGACGCCGGTCACGAAGACCAAGCCGGCCATGGCGATGAAGGCCAGGGCCAGG
>DAOLDO010001356.1:0-1554 GCA_035327325.1 Chloroflexaceae bacterium
TGCTCAACCTCCAGGAGGAGTGGGTCTACCCCCTCGCCGGCCTCGCCGTGCCACCCGAGGGCGGCGCGGGGCTCGAGCAGTACGCGGCGGCGCGCCTGTTCGCCGATCGCGCGCGGCGGGCGCGGCCCGACTTCGACCTCGGGGCCGAGGGCCCGGCCGTGGCCCTGGTCTGCCGCCTGACCGAGGGTCTGCCCCTGGCGCTCGAGCTGGCCGCGGCGTGGGCGGGGGTGCTCTCGTGCGACCAGATCGCCGACGAGATTGCCCGCGGGCTCGCGGTGCTGGTGGCCCGCCGACGCAACCTGCCCGAGCGCCACCGCAGCATGGGCGCGGTCTTCGACTCGTCCTGGGCGCTGCTCGACGAGGCCGAGCGGGCCGTCCTCATGCGCCTGGCCTGCTTCCGCGGCGGCTTCAGCGCCGAGGCGGCCGCCCGGGTCGCCGGGGCGAGCCTGCCGGTGCTGGCGGGCCTGGCCGACAAGTCGCTGCTGCGCGTCGAGCGCGGCGGGCGCTACCAGATCCACGAGCTGCTGCGCCAGTTGGCCGAGGAGCGCCTTGACGCCGAGCCCGAGGCGGCCGCCGCGACGCGCCGGGCCCACAGCGCCTACTTCCTCGACTTCCTCGCCGAGCGCGACGACGCGGTCTCCTTCGGGCGCGACCCCGCGCCCATCGCCGAGATCGTGGCCGAGCTCGAGAATGTGCGCCTGGCCTGGCGCCACGCCGTCGAGGCGGGCGATGTGGCGGGCATCGGCAGGGGGATCACGAGCCTCGCCAACCTCTACCTCTACCGCGGCCCCTACGCAGAGGGGGTCGCGGCGTGCGAGCTGGCGGTCGCGCGCCTTCGCGCCGAGCCGCCCTCGGCGCTGCGCGACCGGGTGCTCGCCGTCGCCCTCGACGAGCAGGCCTGGCTCTACATCAACCTGCGCCAGCCGGCCGTCGGGCGCCGGCTGCTCGAGGAGACGCACCAGATCTACGCGCGGCTCGGCGTACCCTTCCCCGGGGCCGGGCGGGTCGGCGACCCGCGGGCTGGGCTGGCCTACCTGGCTCTGCTCGAGGGCGACTACGTCGAGGCGGCCCGCCTGGCCGAGGCCCACCTGCGCCTGTGCGAGGAGGGGGGCCACGCCAGACAGCGCCCCTTCGCCTGGCGCCTGGTCTGCCGGATCGCCCACGCCCAGGGGCGCTACGCCCTGGCCCGCCAGGCGGGCGAGCGCGCCTACGCGGCCGTGCAGGCGGCGCAGGACCGCTGGTTCGAGTCGTTCGTCCTGCTCGACCTGGGCAAGGTGTTGCTGGCCCAGGGGGACCCGCAGGGCGCCCGCCGGTACTTTCGCGCCAGCTACGCCTCCTGGGGGGACTTCGGCGACCCGGAGGGCCGGGCCTCGTCGCTGCTGTGCGAGGGTCAGGCTGCCCTCAGCGAGGGCGATTTGCGCGAGGCGCGGGAGCTGTTCGCGGGCAGCCTGGCGCTCTACCGCACCCGCGGCCACCGCAGCGGCCTGGCCGAGAGCGTCCACGGCCTGGGGCGGGTCGCCGCCGCCCTCGGCGACGAGGACGGGGCCGCCCGCC
>DAOLDO010001357.1:0-1551 GCA_035327325.1 Chloroflexaceae bacterium
CCCGGCCCTCGCGGGGCGCCGCGCGCAGCTCGAGCACCGAGCGCCTGGCCTCGTCGAGGCTGCGCCGGGCCAGCCCGAGGGCCTGGCCGAGCGGGGCCCGGGCGCGCTCGGGGGGCGCGCCGGCCTCGATGGCGGCGTCCGCGGCCTCGAGCTTGAGGGCGATCGCGGCCAGGCCCTGGGCCAGGGTGTCGTGGATCTCGCGGGCCAGGCGGTTGCGCTCCTCCAGGGCGCCCAGCTCGGCGCTGCGCGCGAAGAGCCTGGCCCGCTCCACGGCGATGCTCAGCAGGTCGCCCACGGTGTAGAGCAGGCGCAGCTCGTCCGGGCTCAGCTCGTGCCACTCGGGGCTGGCCACGTTGAGCACGCCCAGGGGGCGCCCGTGGGCGTAGAGCGGCACGCTGGCGTGGAAGCGCAGGCCCTCCGTGCCGTCAATCAGCCCCTTCAGGCGCGTGCATGTGATCACGCTGACGTTGGCGGCGCCGCCCATGCCCCCCGCCCTGTAGGTGTCGAGGCAGTAGCAGCTGCCGCGCATGCGCTCGGGGGCGCAGGCCAGGGCCGGCGGCAGGTTGCAGCTGGCCGCCAGCGATGCCTCGCCCGCCTCGTCGAGCAGCCAGACCCAGCCCGTGCGCAGCCCGCACAGCTCGGCCACCCGTCCCAGGGTGATCTCCAGCGCCCGCCCCAGGTCAACCTCGCGGTTCAGGTCGGCGGCGATCGTGTTGAGGATCGAGAGCTCGCGGTTGCGCCTGACCAGCGCCTCGGCGTCATCCATCGGCGCCCCTCCGGGTACGCGGCCCACTGACCGCGTGCGGCCAGTATACCAGGGCGCGTGCCCGCCGGCCCGCCTGTATACTTGGGCCAGGCCCGCCGCGTCGGCGTCGGCGGGCGGAGCGCTACGAGGTGCCCTTATGTCCACCCTGCTGGCCCGCGACCCCGCGCCCGACCTGATCCTCCACGGCGGCGCGATCCACACCCTCTGGCCCGGCCTGCCCCGCTGCGCGGCCCTCGCCGCGAAGGACGGCCGGGTGGTCGCCCTCGGCGACGACGACGCCGTGCTGCCCCTGGCCGGCCCGCGCACCGAGCTGGTGGACCTGGCCGGGCGCACCGCCATCCCCGGCATCAACGACGCCCATAACCACATGCTCGAGCTCGGCCTGAAGCTCGGGCGCGTCGGCCTGGACGAGTGCGCCTCGGTCGAGGAACTGGTCGCCCTGGTGCGCGAGGCCGCCGATCGCACGCCAGAGGGCGAGTGGATCGTCGGCGAGGGCTGGAACGAGTCGCGCTTCGCCGAGGGGCGCCTCCCCACTCGCCACGACCTCGACGCCGCCACGACCCGTCACCCGGTCCTGCTCAAGCGCTTCTTCAATATGGACGTGGTCAACAGCCTCGCCCTGGAGCGCGCCGGCGTCGCCCGCGCCACGCCCGACCCCCAGGGCGGGCGGGTGGAGCGCGACGCGGCGGGCGAGCCCACGGGCATCCTGCGCGCCGCGGCGAAGACCCTCTGCCGCCGGCTGCTGCCCGAGCCGAGCGAGGCCGAGCGGGTGGCGGCGATCGAGG
>DAOLDO010001358.1:0-1549 GCA_035327325.1 Chloroflexaceae bacterium
ACGAGAGCGCCGCCCCCGCCCTGCGCGGCTGCAAAGCCCTGGTCGTCACCTACGGCGAGCGCCCCGCCGACGCGATCCCGCGCCTGGTGGTCGCCCTGGAGCGGGCCTGGCCCCGCGGCCTCCTGCTGATCCGGGCCGACCCCTGGGAGGACCTGGCCGCCCGCGTCGCCGCCGAGGGCTTCGTTGACGAGGTGACCGCCGCCAGCATGCTCGGCTGCGCCGCCGGCGAGGTCCCCGGCCAGCTGAGGCGCCGGGCCTACCCCGGCCTCTTCGCCCTGCCCGGCCTCGGCGTCTGCGACGGCACCACCCTCGAGGAGGTGCGCGAGACCCTGGCCCGCGGCGCCGAGGAGCGGGCGGCGTAGGCGCGGGGCCGCTGCAACCGGGGCGCGCCCCCCGTCGTCCATGATACCGGGCCCCGCTTCGGCGCGCCCCGGCCGGTCCCCCTGGCCCGGCTCGTGCAATGGGGGCCATGCCGGCGCCTGTCGGCGTCCGACCGCGCCGGGCCGCGGGCGCGACCTGTGGGATTGTGTGGGATGGAGAGGATGAACTGGATCGATCTGCTGCTGCTGGCGCTGGTGCTGCTCGGCGCGCTCAACGGGGCGCGGCGCGGGCTGGTCCTGGGAGTGATCGATCTGCTGGGCTGGGTGGCCGGCCTGGCGCTCGCGCTAAGCTTCGCCGAGCCCCTCGGGGCCTGGCTCGCGCCGCGTGTGCCCTGGCCAGCGGCGTGGAGCACGCCCGTGGCCTTCCTGGGCATCTTTCTGCTCAGCGGCGTCGTCGCCGCGGCCCTCGCCGGGGCGGTCGCCGCGTGGCTCCACAAGGGGCGCGGCGCGCAGGGGGCGGAGCGCGCCCTCGGCGTGCTGCCCGGCCTCCTCGCGGGGGCGATCGTCGCCACGCTCGCTACGGCGGCCCTGCTGTCGCCGCTGATGCCCCCGCGCGCCCAGGCGGCCGCGAGCGACAGCGCCCTGGCCGGGCTCCTCGCCGAGCCCGCGGGTCAGCTGGTCGCCGGGCTGGAGCCGATCCTCAGCGCTATCCCCGCGGCGCCCAGCCCCGTCCAGGTCATCCCGCCCGACTCGGAGCAGATCGTCGAGCTGCCGTTCACCGTCGCCGATGGGCAGCCGAGCCCCCAGCTCGAGGCCCGCATGCTCGAGCTGCTGAACGAGGAGCGCGCCGAGGCGGGGCTGCCGCCCCTCGCCATGGACCCCGCCCTGACCGAGGTGGCCCGGCGCCACTCGCAGGACATGTTCGAGCGGGGCTACTTCGCGCACGTCTCGCCCGACGGCGTCACGCCCTTCGACCGCATAGAGCAGGCCGGCATCGGCTACGCCGCCGCAGGCGAGAACCTGGCCCTCGCGCCGACGATCGAGCGCGCCCACACCGGGCTCATGGAGTCGCCCGGCCACCGTGAGAATATCCTGCGCCCGCTCTTCGGGCGCGTCGGCATCGGCGTGGTGGACGGCGGCCCCCGCGGCCTGATGGTGAGCCAGGTGTTCCGCGACTAGTGGGTCGCTTTGCTTCGGCAGAGCCATTGTGTGAGGTGTGAGTCGCTCGC
>DAOLDO010001359.1:0-1547 GCA_035327325.1 Chloroflexaceae bacterium
TTGCGGAGGTGTGAGTCGCTCGCTGTGCTCGCTCTGTGAGGTGTGAGCAGCGCCACCTGCACGCGATCACACCTCACACCTCACAGCTCAGCGGCAGCGGCTTTGCGTGAGCGTAATCGCAAGGATCGGCGCCAGACCATGCCTGGGCCGCGTGGCGCCCAGGACGACGAGCCCGACCCTGGGGCGTGCGCGCCCCCGGCGGCGGCGTCCAGAGCCGGGGGGACTTGTGATGACACGCGACGATGGCGGGATCCCCGCCCGCCCCCTGCGGGCGGCGGCGGTGCAGATGGAGTCGGCGCCGGGCGATAAGGCGCGCAACCTCGCCACGCTCGAGCGCTTCGTGGCGGCGGCGGCCGGGCGGGGCGTGGAGCTGATCGCCTTCCCCGAGTGCTGCCTCACCGGGTACTGGTTCCTGCGCAACCTCGGCGCGGCCCAGCTCGAGGCCCTGGCCGAGCCGCTCGCCGATGGGCCCGCCGTGCGCGCCGTGGCGGGGCTGGCGCGGCGCTACGGCCTGGCCATCGGCGCCGGGTTCGTCGAGCGTGGTCCGTCGGGCGCCCTCCACAACAGCTACCTCGTCGCCCTCCCCGACGGCGCCGTGCACTGCCACCGCAAGCTGCACGCCTTCGAGCACCCCGCGATCGAGAGCGGGAGCGCGTATACCGTCTTCGACGGGCCCGGCGGTTGGCGCGTCGGAGTGCTGATCTGCTACGACAACAACCTGATCGAGAACGGGCGCATGACCGCCCTGCTCGGCGCTGACCTCGTCCTGGCGCCCCACCAGACCGGGGGGTGCCGCACGCGCAACCCGCACCTGATGGGCCTGATCGAGCGCCGGCTCTGGGACAACCGCCACGCCGACCCGGCGGCGATCGAGCGCGAGCTCCGCGGCGACAAGGGCCGCGGCTGGCTGATGCGCTGGCTCCCCAGCCGGGCCCACGACAACGGGGTCTTTATGCTGTTCGCCAACGGCGTCGGCGTGGACGACGACGAGATCCGCACCGGCAACGCCATGATCCTCGACCCCTACGGCCGCATCCTCAGCGAGACGGGCGCCGCGGCCGACGCCATGGTCGTCGCCGACCTCGACCCGGCCCTGCTTGAGCACGCGACGGGGCGTGGCTGGATCGCCGCCCGCCGCCCCGAGCTCTACGGCCCGCTCGCCACCCCGACGGGCCGCGAGCGCGACGCGCGCGAGCTCAAGTTCGAGGAGTGACGGCGCGCGCCCCTACGCCCGCCCCAGGTGGGCGATCGCCTCGGCCAGGAAGTCCGGCGTGCCGAAGCTGCCCGACTTGAGCACCAGCAGCAGCGGCCGCTCCCCCAATGTCACGCACGACGGCAGGCCCGGCTGGATCTCGCGCAGCACGCGCATGCCCCGCACGCCCAGGCGCTCGCAGACCGCGGCCGAGGTCTCGCCCCCGGCCACCACCAGGCGCCGCGAGCCCACGCGCCCCAGCGCCCGCTCGGCCACGTCGGCCAGGGCGGCCGTGACCCGCCGGGCGACCTCGTTGGGCGCCAGGCCCCGGCGCGCGCCCTCGGCCCGCGTCGCG
>DAOLDO010001360.1:0-1546 GCA_035327325.1 Chloroflexaceae bacterium
CCTCGGCGTCGCGCTGGAGGGCGGGGTCGCGGCTCAGCTGGAGCTCGTCCTCCTCGTCATTGGAGTCGCGCTGGGCGAGCATGCGGGCGACCGTGGCGTTGCCCACCTGCCGGCCGAGGGCGACGAGGGGGTGTGGGGGGGCCTCGGCGGCGCTGGCGTCGTGGGGCGCCCGCTGGCGCTGCGGCGCGCCGCGCTTGCGGTCCGAGTGGCGGTGCTGACTGGCCATCTGTTCCTCCCTCGCTGCTGGCCCGCGGGGCCTGACTAATCGCGCATCTCCCACCAGCCGTGGAACCAGCTCGCGCCGCCCGCCACGCCGGTGCCGTAGCCGACGCCCTCGACCACCTGGGTCTCGCCGTCGTTGCAGTAGAAGACCAGGCGCGAGTAGCCGTACCCATCGCCGGCGAAGAGCCCGGCCGCCGCGATCCGGCCGAAGCCCTCGAAGTCCGAGAGCGTGCGCGGCACGGTGGTGGTGAAGTCGCTCCAATCGGACGGCCCGTAGCCGCCGGCCGGGGCGCCCCCGGTGAGGCCACCGCCGGCGAAGGTGTACATCGCGCTGCCGCGGGGCCCGTCAAGGGCCTCGATCTCGAAGGTGTAGACGCCGCCGCCGACGCCCTCGCCGCCCTCGCCGCCGGAGAGCATCCTGATGCGGAAGCGTGTGCTGGCCGTGGGCCGCGACTCCTCGGCGGTGGGGGAGGGACCGCCCGGCTCGGGCGTGGGCTCAGGCTCGGGCGTGGGCGTCGCGGGCTCGGGGCCCGGCGCGGGCTCGTCTGTGCCACGGGGCGGCCGCGCGCCCGGGGCATTGATCGTGATCTCGACGCGCCGGTTACGGGCCATGCTCTCCGGGCTGGTGTTCGGCAGGAGCGGCTGGGCCTCGCCGTGGCCGCGCTGGTCTATGCGCTCGGCGCCGAAACGGCCCTGGGCGACGAACCAGGCGGCGACGCCGGCGGCGCGCGAGCTCGAGAGCCCGCTGTTCAGCGTGTCGCTGCCGCTGCTGCTGGCGTGGCCGTCTATCACGAGGCGGGTCGAGCCGTCGAGGAACAGGAGGCCGTTGGCGTCGAGAAAGCTGCGCAGGGCGGCCCGGTGCTCGGGCTTCAGGGCCGCCGAGCCGACGGCGAAGTTCCAGAGGACGAGGGTGCGCTCGTCGCGCAGCTCGGCCCCGCCCGCGCTGTTGGCCGCCTCCCAGTCGCGCTCGGCGCTGTCGCGGCCAGCGCCCCGCCCCGCGGCGGGCGCCGTGGCGCTGTGGAGCAAGGGGCAGGCGCTCGTGCTGCCGGCCCTCTTGCTCTGGGCGGAGGCGCTGGGGCTCGGGGCGGATCCGCCGGAGCGGCGCGTGCGCGCCTTCGCCGTGCGCCTGCTGCCCTGGGCCGTGCTGGTGACGGCGTACCTCGCCGTGCGCCAGGCCGTGATCGCGCCGGTGGCGGCAGACGAGCCGGCGCGCGCGCTGCTCGCCTGGATCGCCGAGCATCCCCTCGGCCCGCCCAGGGCGCTGCTCTTCCTCGTGCAGTCGAGCTTCGCGCCATCGGCCGCCCTGCTCTACGAGCCGCGGCTC
>DAOLDO010001361.1:0-1545 GCA_035327325.1 Chloroflexaceae bacterium
CGGGCGTGCCCGCGGCCGGGCCCGAGCCGGGGAGGTTGATCCCGCCGCTGGTGAGACCACCCGCGGCGTCCTGGGCCTTGGCGGCGAGCTGCGCCACGTCGAGGCCCTGGCCGGCGAGGAGGCTGGCGAAGCCGAAGGCCGCGGCCACGAGCAGCACCTGGAAGACGGCCGACCCCAGGCCGGGGGCGTCGAAGCGCCCCGGGGCGACCAGGAAGGCCCCGATGCCGCCCGCGAGGAAGCCAGCCGCCGGGAGCAGGGGCAGACGCTTCTTGGCCGCAGGGTCGGGGCCCGCGATGGGGGCGAGGGCGACCGCGCCCATCACCGCACCGAAGAACGCCCAGACCAGGCCGAAGTAGAAGGCGAACATGAACCGGCCGAAGAACTCGCCGAGGTTGTCGAAGACCGGGTCGAAGAAGACCAGGTCGATGATCGCGAAGCCGATCAGTTGGGTGACCAGGCCCGCGACCGCGCCGGCGGCCGCGCCGAGCACCGTGGGCATGAGCGCGTCCTGGTCGAGCTTGCCGGCGCCGAGGGCGGCCACCAGCTTGGGACCGCCGAGCACGGCGGCACCCAGGAGGGCGCCGAACACCAGGGCCACGAAGGCCCGCTTGCCCGTGCTGTCGATGCCGTTCTTGGTGGTGAAGAGGATGAACCGAGGGAACAGGTCGAACAGCGTCGACAGGATCACCGTGGCGACGATCGCGACGACCGGCGCGGCGAGCGCACCGAGCCACGGGGGCAGTGGGGTGCCGGTCTTGGGCGCCCCGGCCACGGCCCCGACCCCGCCGGAGGCCGCCGCGGGTTGCACGGGAGCCGGTTGGGCCGGTTGCGCCGGCACTGGCTCAGGGGTCGCCGCCGGAGGCACCAGGGGCTGCTGGCCGAGGTTCACCGTCTGGGTGGCGTTCGGATCGAACGCCGGCGCCGCGGGCTCGGCCGGCGCCGCGGTGGGCGGGTCGACGTGCTGGGCGCCGGCCTGCCAGACCTGGTCGGTCCAGGTCGTCCCGTCGAACCAGCGCTTCTCGTAGCGCCCGAACGGGTCCTCGTACCATCCTGGCGTCGCGCCACCCTGGCTCACGGTCGTCCTCCTGCTCGCGGTCCGGACACCGAGACGTTAAGCGAGAGCGGCACCGTCCGCGGCCGACCGACGCCTCGTCGGGTCCGTCAGGCCGGGTGGGGGTGGCCGAGCTCGCGCTCGAAGCGGTCGCCCAGGCGGGTGAGCAGCACGGCGGCGCCGATGATGAGCAGGCCCGCGACCATGATCAGCAGCGGGGCGGTGCCCTCACCGGGGAAGAACCAGGCGATGGCCCAGGGCACGTTCACCACCAGGGCGAGCGCGCCGACCGCCGAGAGGATCACACGGCCGGGGCGCAGGCCGAGGCCGAGCAGCGCCAGAGCGTTGGCGACGCCGAACAGTGCCGCGAACCCCGGCGCCTGCACGCCGCACACCGCGGCGCCGGCCACGGCCATGAGTGCGCCGGCGGCCTCGAGCACCAGGGGCAGGCGGGCGCGGGCCGACCAGCCCAGGGCCAGGACCCCGCCCCCGGC
>DAOLDO010001362.1:0-1544 GCA_035327325.1 Chloroflexaceae bacterium
GGGCTGGGGCGCCGCGTCGGGCAGCGGGTCGGGGGCGCGACCGGGCGCGAAGGCCGGCGCGGGGTCGGGGGCGGGGGGCAGGGCGCGGGCGCCGCGGCCAGCAAGGGGGGCGAGGGGCTGGGTGGCCGCGCCGAGGTCGCGCCAGAGGCTGTCGAGGGCGGCCCCGAGGGCCTGGGCGTCGGGGAAGCGCTGCTCGGGCGGGCGGGCCGTGGCCCGGGCGAGCAGGGCCTCGGCCGTGGGCAGGTAGAGGCCGGGGCGCGCCTGGCGCAGGGGCGGGATGCGGGCGCTCAGGTGGGCCAGGGCGGTGGCGCGGGCGTCGGCGCCGCTGACCGGGCGCTCGCCGGTGATCAGCTCGTAGAGCAGCAGGCCGAGGGCGTAGACGGCGGTGGCGGGGCTGGCCGGCTGGCCCTCGCTCAGCTCGGGGGCCCTGTAGTGGGCCTGGTCGGCGGGGGCCTCGGCGGGGGGCGCGAGCCAGCTGTCCACCAGCTTGACGCGGCCCTCGTCCACGAGCAGCACGTTGCTGCTGCTGATCGGCGGGTGGTAGAGGCCGAGGGGCGCGTCGGGGCCCCTCTGGGCCTGGCAGGCGGCCACGGCGCTCGCCACCTGGCGCACGTAGAGCAGGGCCTGCTCGACGGTCAGCAGGCCGAGGCCGCGCAGGGGGCGGCCGGCGGCGTGCTCGGTGACGACGAAGGGACGGCCGCCGACCTCGCCGCTGTCGAAGACCTCGAGCAGGGCCTGGTGCGAGCGCCTGGCCATCTGGCCGACCTCGGCGACGAAGCGGGCCCGCGGGCGCTCCTGGCCGACCAGCTCCTTGCGCAGCAGGTGGAGCAGCACCCGGCGCTGGAGGCGCTCGTCGGTGGCTGCGTAGACGGCGGCCAGGCGCGTCTCGCCGAGCAGTTCGCTGACGCGGTAGCGGCCGAAGAGCAGCGGCGGTGTGGACGGGGTTGCGCGGGCCTCGTGGGTCATGGGCCTATCCAGGCTGCCTGCGGGCGACGACCAGCTCGTAGTGGCCGGGCTGCCACGGCAGAACATCTACGTCGGCGAAGCCGAGGCGGCCGAGCTCGCGGCGCAGGGCCCGCGCGGTGAGGGCGCGGCCGGGGAGCAGCAGCGCCCAGCGGTCGGGGACCTTGCTCAGCACGAGGGCGCCGCCGGGGCGCAGGGCCCGGGCGAGCTCGGCGAGGGCGCGCCGGGGCCGCGGGAAGTACTCGAGGGCCTCCAGGCAGGTCGCCAGGTCGAAGACGCCGCCGGCCCACGGCAGGTTCCCGGCCTCGGCCTGGTGCCAGAGCGTCGCGCCCCCGGCGCCTCGCGCCCGCTCCTTGTGGCGGGCCTGGTGCAGCATCGGCAGCGTCAGATCCAGGGCGGCCACCAGGCCGGCGAAGGCCGGGTCGGACGCCAGAAGTAGCGGAACGCGCCCGGTGCCCGTGGCGACGTCGAGGACGCGGGGACGGGCGGTGGCGGGCAGGGCCGCCGCGAGCAGCTGGCGCAGGGCGGCGTCGGCGGGGGCCTGGGCGGCGGCGCGGACAGCGTCGTAGTGGCGGGCCCCC
>DAOLDO010001363.1:0-1541 GCA_035327325.1 Chloroflexaceae bacterium
GTGAGGTGTGAGGTGTGAGGTGTGAGGTGTGAGGTGTGAGGTGTGAGGTGTGAGGGCTCTGCGGCTGCGCTCGTGGCGGACTCACACCTCACACCGCGAGCGCAGCGAGCGACTCACACCTCACACCGCGAGCGCAGCGAGCGACTCACACCTCACACCTCACCCGTAGGGCATATTGCTGATGCGCATCAGCTTGTCCCAGCGGTGGGTGGCGTCAATATAGCGGATCGTGCCGGAGCGCGAGCGCATTACCACGCTGTGGGTGCGGGCGCCGCCGCCGAAGTACTCGGTGCCGCGCAGGAACTCGCCTGGGGTGATGCCGGTTGCGGCCACATAGACATTGTCGCCCCTGACCAGGTCCTTGACCGTGTAGACCCGGCCGACGTCGAGGCCGAGCTCGACCACGCGGGCCCGCTCCTCGTCGTTGCGCGGCCAGATCTTGCACTGGACCTCGCCGCCCATGCACTTGAGGGCGGCGGCGGTGATCACGGCCTCGGGGGCGCCGCCGACGCCCATGAGGATGTCGGCGGGCGGGTTCTCGATGGCGGTCATGATGCCGGCGCTGACGTCGCCGTGGAGGATCAGCTTGATGCGGGCGCCCGTCTCGCGGATCTGCTTGATCAGCTCCTTGTGGCGGGGGCGGTCGAGCACGACCACGGTCACGTCATCAATCTGCTTGCCGAGGGTGCGGGCGACAGCGCGGATATTGTAGGCGACGGGGGCGTTGATGTCGATCACGCCCTTGGCCCGCTCGCCGACGGCGAGCTTGTCCATGTAGGCGATGCCCTGCCAGTTGTGGAGCGCGCCGCGCTCGGCGATGGCGATCACGGCGATGGCGCCGGGCATGCCCTCGGCCAGGAGGGTGGTGCCCTCGACCGGGTCCACGGCGACGTCCATCTCGGGGCCGTCGCCGGTGCCGACGCGCTCGCCGGTGTAGAGCATCGGGGCCTCGTCCTTCTCGCCCTCGCCGATCACCACGATCCCGGCCATGGGCACGCTGTCGAGCGAGTAGCGCATCGCGTCAACGGCGGCCTGGTCGGCGCCGATCTTATCGCCGCGGCCCATCCAGCGTCCGCTGCGCAGGGCGGCGGCCTCCGTTGCCCGCACGAGGTCCATGCCCAGGTTACGCTCGATCCGCATAGCTCCCTCCACTGGCATTCTGCGGCATCACGGCGGTGCAGTGTAGCATACAGCCGGGCGGCTGTCGAACCAGGGGGGGTTGCCGCCCCTGCCACCCCGTGTCTTGCGATGGGGCCGGCGGCGGCCCCCTCGCGCTCCCCCGCGCGGGGGGCAATGGAGGGGCGTGAGCGCCCACGTGGGGGCGCCCGTACCTTAAGCACGGGTGGGCGGGCTGGCGTCGCGCGGGGGCGCTGCCCGCCGGGACGGTGGGGCCGGCCAGGGCGCCAACCCGCGCCGGGGCGCCCTGAACGGCAGCGCCCAGGTGGCATGACAGCACAGGCGTTGGCATAGCAGAGCTATCGCGTTAAGGGTTCGAAGGGCGAAGCCCTCGCGCGGGAGGGTGTGGGAGGGCCGGCGGCGGC
>DAOLDO010001364.1:0-1539 GCA_035327325.1 Chloroflexaceae bacterium
AATAAAATCCGCGCTGGCCCTGCTCACTGCCCTGGTGACGACCCTTCTCGCCGGACTCGCCGCGCCCCCGCCCGCGACCACGGCCGCGCCGCCGGCCCAGGCCCGGATCAGCCCCGATGCGATCGGCGTGGTGGTCCGCGACCCGTGGTACGAGTTCGGGGTCAACCCGACCTACCCCGCCCAGCCAAACTACGCCGCCCAGGAGCGCATGGGCGAACTGCTCGCCGAGGCTGGGGCCCGCTGGGTGCGCCTGGAGTTCATCGTGCAGGATGGCGCGGGCAGCTTCGAGGCGCAGATCGCCCGCAACGACTACTTCATTGACGTGGTGGCCCCGCGCCACGGCCTCAAGGTCCTCGGCCTGCTGGCCTTCCGCCTGGTGGACATTGACCCGCGCAACGGGGAGGCCGGCCTGATCTCCCGCAGCTACCTGACGAGCTCGCCCTACGGCGGGGGCGTCAACCAGTACATGCAGGACTGGCTCGACCGGGCCCTGTGGATCATGAACCGCTACGAGGGCCGGGTGGCGGCCTACGAGGTCTTCAACGAGCCGAACCGGCTGCCGGTGATCGGCGGCTTCCGCGGTGGCGAGGGCATCGCCCCCGAGACGGTGGCGACCCTGCACACCAAGCTCTACCGCTGCTTCAAGCAGAACCAGTGCGACAGGACCGTGGACGACCCCGCGTGGCGCCCGGGCGTGCAGCTACTCGTGGGCGGGCTGCACCCCCGCGGCAGCGACAAGATCCTCGGGACGCTGCCCGAGGGCGGGACGCTGAGCGACCGCGACTACCTGGCCAGGCTCTTCACCAGCCCGGCCTTCGGCGGGTACCGGGATAGCTACGGGGCCTTTCCCGTGGACGGCATCGGCTACCACCCCTACCCCGCCGAGATCGTCACCACCCTGGCCGCGGTGGACGACGAGGTGGCGCGCATCAGCCGTCGGCTCGACGAGGTGCGGGCGCGGCTACGGGCGGCTCTCCAGTCCACCGACCCCGCCGCGGCCGAGCTGCCCTTCTGGATCACCGAGATCGGCTACAACGCGGGCTACCCCGGCCAGAGCGCGGCCGGCCAGACGCTCTTCCTGCGGGCGGTCTTCACAACCCTCGCCACACGGGGCGACGTGGCGAGGGTGTTCTGGTTCAAGTACGAGGACTTCCCGCCCGCTGGCGGCCCCGACACCCAGCGCTGGGGGCTGGTGCGCATCCCCTTCACCGAGGGCGACCGGCGCTGCCCCGGCGGGGCCTGCTACGCGACGAGCGGGGAGCCGGAGCTGCGCCGGCCGGCCTTCTGGGCCCTGCGCGAGCTGGCGGGGCTGCCCGTCTACAGACAGGTGCTCCCGGTCGTGGTGCGCTAGTCCACGTCGGCTGAAGTCCGTCGCCGGTTTCGGACCTCACCCCCCCGCCCCCTCTCCGCAGCGGAGAGGGGGTGCCGCGCAGCGGCGGGGGTGAGGTCCGCGCCGGAAACCAGAGAGGAATTTCGGCCGAACCGTACTAGTACTCCGTCCGAGCATTCTTGTGTGGTTGAGGGTGATCGGCTATCCTG
>DAOLDO010001365.1:0-1537 GCA_035327325.1 Chloroflexaceae bacterium
ACGGCGTGCAGGAGGCCGCGCCGCGACATCGGCCGGGGCGCTCCTTTGGCGCCTAAACGGTTGACAAGTCCAATAAAGTGGGGTACCCTGATTGGCGGCGGCGCCGTCAGCCGCGCGTGTCCGTTGGAGGGAGTGCCCATGCCCGAGATTACCAGCGTCGACTCGGCGCAGATCGAAGCCTACAGGCTGTTCCTCAAGCTGCACAAGCGCTTCCAGGAGCTCAACCGCGAGGAGTTTCGGCCCTACGACCTTTCGACGCCCCAGTACGCCATCCTCTTTCACGCCACGGTCGAGGGCGTGCCCCTGAGCTATATCTGCCAGGAGATGGTGGCCGACAACAGCAACCTCACCCGGCTGGTGGACCGCCTCGAGGCCCGCGGCCTGGTGCGCCGCGCCCCCGACCCGCGCGACCGCCGGGTGACCCTGGTGCAGCTCACCCCTCAGGGCAAGGCCCTGATCGACGAGCTTCGCCCGCGCCACCGCGCCTACATCGAGCGCCGCATGAGCCACCTGACCGACGAGCAGCTCGACGCGCTCCACGGCGCGATGGAGACGCTGTACAACGCCCTGCAACACGAGGACGCCGAGTAGCGCCGTCCCGTGGGAACCCTTTCGCTCATGGCCCCTACGACCCAAACGAGCGCCGCGTCGCGGCTGCGCCTGCCGACGATGCTGCGCGCCCTGCGCCACCGCAACTACCGGCTCTTCTTCATCGGCCAGCTGATCTCCCTCACCGGGACCTGGATGCAGAGCGTAGCCCAGGGCTGGCTGGTGCTGCGCCTGACCGACTCGCCCGCCCTGCTCGGCCTGACGGCCGCCGCGACCTCGCTGCCCGTGCTGCTGCTCTCGCTGCCCGCCGGCACCGTGGTAGACCGCGTGCCCAAGTGGCGCCTCCTGCTGATCACCCAGATCGCGGCGATGGCCCTGGCCGTCACCCTCGCCGTCCTCACCCTCACCGGCCTGGTGCAGGTCTGGCACATCCTCACCCTGGCGATGCTGCTCGGCGTGGTGACGGCCTTCGACGCGCCGGCGCGCCAGTCCTTCACGGTCGAGATGGTCGGCCGCGAGGATCTGCTCAATGCGATCGCCCTCAACTCGTCGGTCTTCAACGCGGCGCGCACCATGGGCCCGGCCGTGGCGGGGATCGTCGTGGCCGCAATCGGCGAGGGGCCGGCCTTTGCCGTCAACGCCCTCAGCTTCATCTTCGTGATCGCGAGCCTGCTGATGATGCGGCTGCCGCCGTTCACGGGCGGCGGGGGGCGGCGCGCCGGCCAACTTCAGGAGGGCCTGGCCTACATCAGGGGCGAGCCGCGGGTGCGGGCCCTGCTCGTGCAGGCCGGCGCGATCAGCCTCTTCTGCTTCGTGCACATCCCCCTGCTGCCGGTCTTCGCCCGCGACGTGCTCGGCACCGACGCCGGCGGCCTCGGCGCCCTCTCGGCGGCGAGCGGCCTCGGCGCCCTGGCGGCGGCCCTGGTCCTCGCCCAGGCCGGCGACAAGCTGCCCAAGGGGCGGCTGCTCGCCGCGGCGGCCCTGGTCT
>DAOLDO010001366.1:0-1535 GCA_035327325.1 Chloroflexaceae bacterium
CAGCCCGCGCAGCCCCGCGCCGCTCGCCAGCCCCTCGAGGGCCCCCACCCAGACGACCAGCGCGCTCAGCAGATGTGTCTTCATATCCTCAGGATACAAGACGATGGGCGGTCAGGGCAACCGGGTCGCCCTCGCCCTGCCCGCTCATGGTACGATAGCGGCGTGAGCCAGCCGCGCCTACCCCCGGTCTGCGCCAGATGGACGATACAATCGCCGCAGTGGCGACGCCCCCCGGCGAGGGCGGCATCGCCGTGATCCGCCTCAGCGGGCCGGGGGCCCTCGCCGTGGCCGGCCAGGTCTTCCGCCCCCTGCGCCCCGGCCCCCTGCGCCCCACCAGGCTGCGCTACGGCCACGTGGTGGACCGGGCCGGCCAGGCGGTTGACGAGTGTATGGCCGCCTACATGCGCGCCCCCCGCTCCTTCACCCGCGAGGATGTGGTGGAGCTGCAAGCCCCCGGCGGCCCGCTGCCCCCCCAGGCCCCCCTCGCCCTCGGCCTCGCCGCCGGCGCCCGCCTCGCCCGACCCGGCGAGTTCACGCTGCGCGCCTTCCTCAACGGCCGCATTGACCTGAGCCAGGCCGAGGCCACCCTGGACGTGATCCGCGCCAGGACCGACGCCGCCCTCGCCCTCGCCCAGGCCCAGCTCGGCGGCTGGCTCGCCCGCGAGGTGCGCGCCGCCCGCGCCGCCTTGCTCGAGGCCCTCGCCTACGTCACGGTCGTGGTGGACTTCCCCGAGGACGAGGTGGCGCCCCAGGACATCGGCCCGCGGCTGCGCGCCGGCCTCGCCGCCGTCGAGGAGCTGCTGCGCGGGGCCGACCAGGGCATCGTCTACCGCCAGGGCGCCCGCGCCGCGATCGTCGGCCTGCCCAACGTCGGCAAGTCGAGCCTGCTCAACGCCCTGCTGCGCGCCGACCGCGCCATCGTCACGCCGATCCCCGGCACCACCCGCGACACCCTCGAGGAGACCGCCAACCTCGCCGGGGTCCCCGTCGTCCTGGTTGACACCGCCGGCATCCACGCGGCCGACGACCCCGTCGAGCGCCTCGGCGTCGAGCGCTCGCGCGCCGCCCTCGCCGGCGCCGACCTCGCCCTGCTGGTCTTCGACGCCGGCCGCCCCCTTGAGCCCGGCGACCTCGCCATCGCCGCCCTCACGCGCGAGAAGCCGACCATCCTGGTGTGGAACAAGGTTGACGAGGGGCCGGCGCCGCCCCACGAAGGCCCGCCCCAGGCCCTCGACCACCCGCGCCTCCTGGCCACCGTCGCCACCTCGGCCCGCACCGGCGCCGGGGTGGACGAGCTGGCCCAGGCCGTGGCCCGCGCCCTGCTCGGCGGCGTCACCCCGGCCGCGGGCGAGGCCCGCCTCGTCAGCAGCCCGCGCCACCGCGACGCCCTGCGCCGCGCTCGCGAGCACCTTGCCGCCGCCCTCGCGGGGTGGGACGGCGGCCACCCCACCGACCTGCTCGGGGGCGACCTCACCGCCGCCCTCAACGCCCTGGGGGAGATCACCGGCGAGGCGGTTGGCGACGATCTGCTCGAC
>DAOLDO010001367.1:0-1534 GCA_035327325.1 Chloroflexaceae bacterium
TGATCGCCGCGGGCACCCGCCACGTCGCCGTGAAGCGGGGCGCCCAGGGCTGCATGGTCGCCGAGGGCGCGGCGCGCCTGGCCGTGCTGCCGCCGGCCGTGTCCGTGGCCGACACCAACGGCTGCGGCGACGCCTTCGCGGCCGGCTACGCCTGGGCGCTGCTGCGCGGCGCCGAGCTGCCGGCCCGCGCCGCCCTGGCGAACCTGATGGGCGCGCTCACGGCGACGCGCACAGGCGCCGCCGACGCCCTGCCGTCCCGCTCGGAGCTCGCCGCGCGTCTGGACTTTAGGCTGCATGACCTGATCGCACCGGCCTGACTATTGGCGTACGGACTCTGCTCATACAAACGCAGGAACGCGCAAAAACGATGCGCTAAAAAGGAGCAATTTAATGGCACCCGCCTGGAAGGAATATCTTGACAGCCTGCGGATCAAGGATCTGACGGCCATCTTCCCCGTGGCCAAACCCGTGATCGGCATGGTCCACTGCTGGCCGCTGCCTGGCGCGCCCGGCTACACCGGCTACGGCATGGATACGATCGTCGAGCACGCCGTGCGCGACGCGACGGCCCTCGCCGAGGGCGGCTGCCACGGCCTGATCGTCGAGAATATGTGGGACGTGCCGTTCCGGGCCGGGCCCCACGTGCAGCCCGAGAGCATCGCGGCCCACGCCGTGGTGGCGCGGGCCGTGCGCGACGCCGTGCCCGAGCTGCCCCTCGGCATCAACCTGGTCCACAACGGCGGCGTGGCCCTGCTCGGCATCGCCATCGCCGCGGGCGCCAACTTCATCAGGGTCTGCATGTTCACGGGCGCCGGCGTGTGGGACGCGGGCAGCTGGGACGAGGGCTGCGCGGCCGACCTGATGCGGCGCCGCCAGGATCTGCATGCCGGCCAGATCAAGATCTTCGCCGACGTGGACAAGAAGCACTCGGTGCGCTTCCCGGGGATTGACCTGGCGACTCACATCGAGTGGACGCGCTTCTTCGGCGCCGACGCCATGATCATCTCGGGCCGCATGACCGGCGACGCGCCCGACCTGGAGAAGGTGCGCGAGGCGCGGCGCCTGGCGGGCGACACGCCGATCCTGCTCGGCTCGGGCACGACCGAGGGCAACGTCGGCGCCTTCATGGAGGTGGCCGACGGCGTGATCGTGGGCAGCAGCATCAAGGCCGACGGCGAGATCGCCAACCCGGTTGATGTCGAGCGCGTGCGCCGCTTTGTGCGCGCGGCGGGCGTCTAAGGGTGGCCCAATGGTACTTCATGGGGGCAAGGGCATAGTACCTATGGTCATGCCAAGGCCATACCGATGTATGATTGAAAGCGCTTCCCGGGGGTGCTATCCTTACCCTTGTGAGCGACCGAACAGCCCAGCAACGCACCCAAGGCGCTCACCACTGTCCCAACTGATGGCCGGACTGACTTTCTGGGAGACGCAGCCGCATCGTAGCACCGCTCCACCCACCGTCGCACCACCGCCCCATCAGACATCGCAGCAGCAGCCCAGCAGACAAAGCCGACACCATCACGCACGACAT
>DAOLDO010001368.1:0-1534 GCA_035327325.1 Chloroflexaceae bacterium
GCGGCTGCTGCTCGGCGAGTACGACGCCGCCGAGGACCACCTGCGCGAGGCCCTGCGCCTGGCCCGCCCGCCGACGGAGGGCTGGCTGCGCCTGCACCGGCTGCTGGCCACGGTCGAGGAGCGCCGCTCGCGCTACGACGACGCCTTCCGCTGGCTCCAGGTGGGCCTGGCCAGGGCCACGGCCGACCTGCGCGGCGAGACGGCCCGCTGCTACCTGCTGGGCGCGGGGATCTACTTCCGCCAGGGCGAGTACGCCAGGGCCCTGGAGTGGGCGCGCATGGGACTCGGCCTCGCGGAGCAGGTGGGCAGCCAGGCCGACCAGGCCCACGCCCTCAAGCTGATCGGCAATATCAGCCGGCAGCAGGGCCAGCTGGCCCCCGCGATCGAGAGCCTGGAGCGGGCCAGGGGCCTCTTTGAAGAGCTGAACCTGCCCACCGGCCTCTGCGACGCCCTGAACGACCTCGGCGTGCTCTACCTGCAGATGGGGCGCTGGGCCGAGACGATCGCCAGCTACGAGCGCTCGCTCCAGATCAGCGAGGCCGTGGGCGACGTGCAGGCCGTGGCCCGCACCACCAACAACCTGGCCGTGGTGCTGGTGGGCCGCAACCAGCTCGAGCGGGCCGGCGAGCTCTACAGGCAGAGCTCGGAGAGCTTCGCCCGCATCGGCTCGGCCCTGGGCGTGGCCGTCACCACCTACAACCGCGGCGAGGTGCTGCTGCTCCAGGGCCGCCCGGCCGAGGCCCAGCCCCTGTTCGCCGGGGCCATCGCCACCTTCGAGCAGATCCGGGCCCGCAACTTCCTGCCCGAGGTGTTGCGCCTGGCCGCCGAGGCCGCCCTGGCTCTGGGCGACCTGGCGGACGCCCGCGCCGACGCCGAGCGCTCGCTTGCCGTGGCCGCCGAGCTGGGCATGGCCGCCGAGGAGGCCCTGGCGCGCCGCGCCCTCGGCCAGGTGGCTCTGGCGGCGGGCGAGCTGGAGGTCGCGGCGGGGCACCTCGAGGCCAGCCGGGCGGCCCTGGCCAGGCTCGACAACAGCTACGAGCTGGGGCGCACGCGCTACCAGCAGGCGCGCCTGGCCCGCGCCCGAGGCGACGTGGCCGCCTTCGCCGCCGCCCGCGCCGAGGCCGAGACGATCTTCGCCCGGCTCGACGCCCAGCGCGACCTCGAGCTTGTGCGCGGCCTGGGGTAGCGGATCGAGCCCGCGGCCCCGTTCATACGAATGCCCCCCCCTCGCCGTGGCAACAACAGGAGAACCCCGCGATGCGCCACCTCGCCCGACTGCTCGCGCTGCTGGCGGCCCTGGCCCTCGTCCCCCTCGGCGCGCCGCCCCTGGCCCCAGTGGCCGGCGCGGCCCCGGCGGATCCCCCTGAGCTGAGCCAGACCGTGCTGCCCCCCTACGTCGAGCGCGAGAGCCAGGGCGGGGCCAGCAACAATACAATCGCCGGCGCCGAGCCGGTCGGCCCACCCGAGACCCTCGCCTGGGCCCGCGCGATCTCGGGCACGATCGGCAGCTCGACCGACCTCGACTACTACAGGC
>DAOLDO010001369.1:0-1531 GCA_035327325.1 Chloroflexaceae bacterium
CCATACCATGCGCGCCAACGTCGAGGGCACCCTCAACCTCCTCGAGGCCGTGCGCCGCCACGTCCCTCGGGCCCGCGTCCACATCGCCGGCACCAGCGCCCAGTATGGCGTCGTCCACCCCGACGAGGTGCCGATCCGCGAAGACCACCCCATGCGCCCCGGCAGCCCCTACGGCGTCAGCAAGGTGGCCGCCGAGCTCACCGGCCTCCAGTACCACGACAACTTCGGCCTCCACGTCGTCGTCACCCGCTCGTTCAACCACGTCGGCCCCCGCCAGGGCGACCGCTGCTCCATCCAGACCTTCTGCCGGCAGGCCGCCGCGATCGAGGCGGGCCTCCAGGAGCCGACCCTCCTCGTCGGCAACCTCGAGACCCGCCGCGATTTCACCCACACCCGCGACGTCGCCCGCGCCCTCTGGCTCCTGATCGAGCGCGGCCAGCCCGGCCAGGTCTACAACCTCTGCTCCGGCGCCGCCACCCGCGTCGGCGACATCGTCCAGATGGTTCTCGAGCGTGCCCGCGTCCCGATCGCGGTCCGCGTGGACCCCGCCCGCCTGCGCCCCAGCGACGAGCCCATCCTCCTCGGCGACAACACGAAGCTGCGCGCGGCCACCGGCTGGGAGCCGACCATCAGCGTGCCCGAGATCGTCGCCGAGCTCCTCGCCTACTGGCGCGAGCGGATCAGGGCCGAGGTCTGATGTCCACGCTCTACCTTGTCGCGACGCCCATCGGCAACCTGGAGGACATCACCCTGCGCGCTGTGCGCGTCCTGCGCGAGGCCGCCCTGATCGCCGCCGAGGACACGCGCCACACCCGCACCCTGCTCGACCACTACCAGATCAGCACGCCCTGCATCTCCTACCACGAGCACAACAAGCTGGCTCGCCTCGACGAGATCCTGGCCGCCCTCGCCCAGGGCGACGTGGCCCTCGTCTCCGACGCCGGCACGCCCGCCCTCTCCGACCCCGGCTTCGAGCTCGTCGGCGCCTGCATCGCCGCCGGCTACGCCGTCTCGCCCGTGCCCGGGCCAAGCGCCCCTGTGGCGGCCCTCGTCGCCTCCGGCCTCCCCACCGAGCGCTTCGCCTACGTCGGCTTCCTGCCCCGCCGCGGCGCTGAGCGCCGGGCTCTCCTCACCGATATGGCCGAGCTGACCCTCACCCTGGTCTGCTTCGAGGCCCCCCACCGGCTGCTCGACGCCCTCACCGACATGCTGGCCGTCCTCGGCGACCGGCGCGTCGTCGTCGCCAACGACCTCACCAAGCGCTACGAGGAGCTGCGGCGCGGCACGATCGCCGAGCTCATCCCCCACTTCAGCCTGAACCGCCCCCGCGGCGAGTATACCCTGGTGATCGAGGGGCGCGCCGCCGGCGGGCGTAAGCGCGACCGCCACCGCCTCCAGGCGCCCCCGGCCGACCGCGAGCCCCCCAGCGAGGCCGAGATCGCCCGCCGCCTGCGCCTCCTGCGCGACCAGGGCGAGACCGGCAGCAACGCCGCCAGGGCCGTCGCCCGCGAGCTCGGCCTCCAGAAGAGTG
>DAOLDO010001370.1:0-1530 GCA_035327325.1 Chloroflexaceae bacterium
ACAGCTTCGGCAAGCTCGCCGTGCTGGTCGGCCTGGCCTGCGCCAGCGCCTGCGAGGACGAGGCCTACGCCTTCGGCCGGCTGCCCAACGCCGAGGTGGTCAGCCAGTACCCCAGCGCCGGCGTCTTCGCCTCGGTGGTGCCCGAGCAGTATCGCCTGCCCGACGGCCTGACCCTCCAGCTCTCGTTCCGGCGCTACACCAACGAAGACGGCAGTCTTTTCCTCGAGGGCACCGGCGTCGTGCCGACGGTCCGGGTGCCCGTTGACGAGCGCACCGCCCTCGCCCCCGGCGACGTCGAGCTCGCGGCCGCCGAGGCCGAGATCCTGCGGCAGTAGTCGCTAGCGCCTGTAGCGCTCCGCGATCTCGTGGGGCGGGATGCCGGCGACGTACTCGAGCCAGAGGCCCAGGTCGATCAGCAGCTGGGGGAGGGAGCCGTTGGCCCGGAAGCGTCGGGACGAGGTGGTCACCTCGGCGGGCACGACGGCGACCCCGCCGCGGGCGCGGGCCAGCTCGAAGAGCCTGACGTCCTCGAAGAGGGGCCAGTCGGGGAAGCCGCCCAGCTGCTCGAAGAAGGCGCGCCTGATCACGATCCCCTGGTCGCCGTAGCTGGTGAGGCGCGAGTCGACCCACATCAGGCGGGCGGCCAGGGCGAGGATCGGGTCGGCGACGTCGAAGCTGAGGCGGAACTTGGCCGCCCGCACGCCGGGGTCCTCGAACAGGGCCCGCAGGCGCGGGAAGGCGTCGTCTGGCAGGGCCGTGTCGGCGTGAAGGAAGACCAGCACCTCCCCGCCGGCGCGGGCGGCGCCGGCGTTGCACTGGGGGCCGCGGCCCCGGGGCGCCGCCACGACCACGGCCCCGGCGGCGGCGGCCAGCTCGGCGGTGCCGTCGGCGCTGCCCCCGTCGGCCACGATCACCTCGACCAGCGGGTCGAGGGCGCGCACGGCGGCCACGCAGGCGGCGATGCCGTCCGCCTCGTTCAGGGCGGGGATGATCACGCTGAAGCTCGTCATAAATCCATTGTACGCGAGGCGGCGCCTGGCTGTGCCGGCGGGTCAGGGTGTGCCCGTTCTGACCGAGGACCAACGACCAAGGACCAACGCCGGGCAGCGGCCCGAGCGGTTGGTCTTTGGTCGTTGGTCAGCGCCTCCACGGAGGCTTCCGCTGCGAGGCACTCGTGGCGCACGCAGGCGCGGCCGTATGGGCTACTCCTTGCCCTTGAGCCAGCGGCGTGCCGCGCGGGCGCCGAGGCCGAGGGCGCCCAGGGCCAGGGCCAGGGCCGGTAGCCCGCCGCCCGAGGTGGCGGGCAGCTGCGCCGCCGCGGGGTTCACCGGCTCGAGGAACGAGCGGGCCTGCTGCCCCTGCGGCTGCCCGGCCACCGGCGATGCCTGAGCCGGCTGGGTGGGGGCCTGGGTCGGCGCGGCCGGCTGGGTGGGGGCCTGGGTCGGCGCGGCCGGCTGGGTGGGGGCCTGGGTGGGGGCCTGGGCGACCTGGGTTGGCGCCTCCGTGGGGGCCTGGGTGGGGGCCTGGGTG
>DAOLDO010001371.1:0-1529 GCA_035327325.1 Chloroflexaceae bacterium
CGGCTGGCTCGGGCTGGGCCTAGCCCTCGCCGCCCTCCTGCTGATGCGGGCGGGCCTGCCGCCCACGCTGGGGATGGCGGCCCTGGCCCTCGGCGTGTGGGCTGGCCTGTCGAGCGCGGAGCCCGAGGTGCGGGCGACCGAGACCGGCCGCGACGCTCGCCTGCTACCGCTCGCCCTCCTGGCGACCCTGGCCGTGGCGCTCTTCGTGCGCCTCTACGACCTGGGGGGTCAGCCGGCGGGTCTCTGGCGCGACGAGTCGCGGCACGGGCTCCAGGCCCTGCGCATCTGGGGCGACCCGGGCTACAGGCCAATCTACGTGGTCGAGGGCGCGGACCTGCCGGCGCTGCTCTTCTACCTGATGGCGCCCGTGGTGGGGCTGCTCGGCCCCGAGGCATGGAGCGCCCGCCTGGTGAGCGCCCTGGCCGGCGCCCTGACGCCCCTGGCCCTCTACTGGGCGGCGGGGCCCATGCTCGGGCGCCGGGCGACCCTGCTCGCCGCGGCCCTCGCGGCCTGGGCCTCCTGGTCGCTCAGCATGAGCCGCTGGGCCTTCCCCGCCACCCTCGACCACCTGCTCGTGCTCACCGCCGTCGGCCTGGTCTGGCGCTGCCTGCCAGGAGGACCAAGGACCAAGGACCAACGACCAAGGTCGAACAACAGCGCCGCGCCCCGCGCAGAGCCGGCCATGGAGCCGGGCGATGGCGCTCCTTCGTCTTCGGTCTCTGGTCGTTGGTCCTTCCTCGGCATGGCCCTGGCCGGGCTGCTGGGCGGGCTGGCGGTGTACGCCTACCACACAGGGCGGGTGGCGCCCCTGGCCCTGGCCGCGGTGACGGCGCTCAGGCTGGGGCCCTCGCCCGCGGCGTGGCGCCGGGCCCTGCCCGGGCTCGCCGCGGCGGCCCTGGTGGGCGCCCTGACCGTGGCGCCCCTGGCCGCCTACATCCTCGGCGACCTCGAGGGCTACAACCGGCGCGTCGGCAGCGTCTCGATCCTCGACAGCAACGACCCGAACGTCCACTCGCCCCTCGGCCTGCTGCTGGGCAACCTGGGACGCTACGCCCTGGCCTACCACGTCGAGGGCGACGGCAACGGGCGCCACCACATGCCCGCCGCGCCGCTGCTCGACCCCGTGGCGGGCCTGTTGATGGCCCTCGGCCTGGCCCTGGCCGTCACGAGGGCCCGCAGCAGCCCCGGGCTGGCCGCGGCCCTGGCCCTCGGCGCGGTCTACCTCGTTCCGGGGGTGTTCAGCGGCAACGCGCCCCACGCCATGCGCTCGCTCGGCACCCTCGCCCCGGCCCTGATGCTCGCCGGGGCCGCCCTCGACGCCCTCCTGGAAGCGCAAAGCGCAAAGCGCAAAGCGCAAGCCGAGGCCGCAACGGGGCATCACGCCGTAGTAGATACGGCTTCAGGTAGGCACGCTGCGCTTGACAGTCGCCGCAGACCTCACCCCCGCCTCGCGTCGCTCGGCTCCCCCTTCCCGCCCCCGCCGCAGCTCCTGCGTCGGGGGAGAGGGGGCCGGGGGGTGAGGTCTGCGG
>DAOLDO010001372.1:0-1524 GCA_035327325.1 Chloroflexaceae bacterium
ACATGGGCCGCACCCACCTGCTCGCCGCAACCTTCCTGCTGCCCGCCGCCATGTGCCACCTGCGAGCCCTTGACTTCGAGTCGGCGCGCCAGCGCCTGCTCGCGCCGCTGCGCCCGGCGCTCGCCGCCGGCGCGGCCGCCGCGTCGGCCTCCCGAATCCCGATCGAGATCGCCAACCAGGCCGCCACGCTGCGCCGCGCCGCCTGGGGCTGGTTCGCGGCATCGCTGCTGCTGCTCCTGCTGAGCATGCTCAACAAGCCGATGGTCGGCTGGGTCGCCGTGGTCTTCGTACTTGAGGCGGCCCTGCTCGGCTGGCGACTCGCGCTCCGCTCGCCGCGCGGCTGCGTCGTGCTCGCCATCTGCGCCTTCTTTTCCGCCCTCACCATCTGGACCACCCGCCAGTCGCTGTCCCTCGAAGATTCGCCCCTGCCGCTCTTCGGCGACCCGGTTGCGCGCGCCGCCCTCAGCATCTTCATCTACCTGCGGAACTTCGCCGCGCCCGGCCCCTGGCTCGCCACCTGGTACCCGCCCGACGTCCACACCGGCTGGGGATACTGGCGCGTCTGGGCCGGCGCCCTCATCACCCTCGTCGCCGCCGCCGTCGCCGTTCTCGCCTGGCGCAAAAAAGACACGCGCGGCGTAACCATCGGCCTCGTGTGGTTCTGGGCCATGTGGCTGCCTGTCAGCGGCCTGGTCGGCGCGCGGGTCGCCGCCGCGCAGGATCGCTACCTCTACCAGCCGATGATCGGTCTGCTGTTCTTGCTCGGCGTTCTCATGGTCCGCCTTGGCGCCGCACGGGCCAGTTCGCAGCGACAACTCCTGCTGGCCGTCGGCTCGGTCGCCGCGCTGCTGGGCGCCGCCGCCATCCCCTGGAACGTCAGGATCGCCGGGCACGCCCGCAGCACGCTCAGCCGCGCCGCGTGGGCCGTCGAGCGCAACATCGGCGACCCGCGCGTCTACGAGATGCTCGCGGCGGCGTACGCCTTCGGCCGCAACCATCACACCCTGGAGGACGAGCTGCCTGAACCACCCAACTGGACGGCGAGCCTGGAAGCCGCCCTGGCGCGCGCCGCCGAGCTCGCCCGAGAGCGCCCGGAGTACTTCCGCGACGCTCACGACCGCGCCGCCTTCCATCGCCGCCTCTCGTACCAGTACTGGGAGCTCGGCCAGGAGTACGAGCGGCTCTTCACCTTCGCCCCGCTCGGCGGGGTGCAGGTCAACCGCCTGCTCACGCAGTTGCGCGACGCCGGCTATCGCCACGAAGACCTGCTCGACCTGGCCCAGAAGCGCTTCCTGGTCTCTCTGGACGAGGCCCAGGCGGCCCGCAAGTTGGAACCCGACCACAAGCTCACCTGGGTCCGCCTCGCGCACGCGTACCGCTCGCTCGGCCGCTGGGAGGACGCCCTCCACGCCTTCGAGCGCCTCGAGCAGGTTCTGCCCGCCACCGCTCCGGACTGGGCGATTCGCTACACCGAGTTCGGAACGCTGCTGCTGTACACCTTCAACGATCCGCAGCGCGCCAAGG
>DAOLDO010001373.1:0-1521 GCA_035327325.1 Chloroflexaceae bacterium
GCGGGGGCGGGGAAGCGGGCCGTGAGGCGCTCGCGCTCCTCGGTGGTCCAGGGGTCATAGAGCGACTCGGCAAGGTAGTCGCCCTTGAAGAGGTTGACGGCGGCCTGGGCGCTGCGGCGGGCGAAGTCGGGGTCGTCGCTGGCGGCGGCGGCGGCGGCGCGCAGCTCGAACTCGTCCACGTCGATCCAGACGCCGTAGGAGGGCGCGAAGCTGTAGGCCAGGCCCTGGCGCCGCACGAAGAAGGGCGCCACGCGGGGCGGCCGCCCGGGCTCGAGGGCGGCGTTCAGGGCGTTGAGCGTCACCTTGAACTGGCGCTCGGCGGCGTCGAGGTCGGCCTCGGGCCAGAGCATGGCGCAGATCTGCTCGCGCTGCACCCAGTGGCCACGGTGGGTGAGCAGGAGCTGGAAGAGCTGGCGGGCCTTCTCGCGCTGCCACTCGCGGGCCTGGATCTCCTGGGCGCCGCGCCAGACCCGGAAGGTGCCGAGCATCTGGACGCGCAGGGTGTAGCCAGGGTGGTAGTCCTCGACCGTGTCGTCGGCGGCGATGGTGGGGAAGCCCTGGCGCAGCAGCAGGCGGCCCAGCTCGCCGTAGCCGGGGAGGCCGCGGGCGCGCAGGAGCAGGGGCACGAGGGTGGCCAGATCGCGGGGGCCGAACAGGCTTGGCCCGACCAGCACGCCGACGTAGCCATGGGTGGCGACGGCCTCGAGCAGAGCGGCGATCTCGTCGTCGGCGGCGGGGCTGCCGGCCCGCAGGGCGGCGATCGCGCGCCAGAGGGTGGCGAGGGCGAGGCCGAAGGTGTCGCCGCCGCGGGCGAAGCGCTGGCGGGCCTGCTCGAGCCACTCGCCGGCCCGACCGTCCCCGGCGGCCACGGCGGCGCCGCCGAGGGCCAGCAGGATGAGCGCGGCGGTCCACTCGTCGCCGGCGGCGGCGGCCAGCTGCAGCCCCTCGCGGGCGTCGGCCTCGGCGCGGGGCAGGTCGCCCGCGTGGCCGTAGAGCAGGGTCAGGCCCAGGTAGCCCTCGGCGCGGGTGCGGCTCACGCCGACGGCCTGGATCAGCGCCATGGCCGCGGCGTAACGCTGGAGCGACGGTGCCTGGTCGCTCGGGGCGACGAGCTGGTAGGCGTGGCCGAGGCGCAGCTCGGCGATCGCCTCGGTGATGCGCGAGCCGACCTGCTGCGACTCGACCAGGCCGCGGCCGGCCATGGCCAGGGCCCTGGCGCCACTGCCGAGCATGGCGTAGATCAGCGAGAGCAGCAGCAGGGGCTCGCGGTGGGCGCCCAGGCGCTCGGCGCCGGCGCGGCTCTGCCCGGCCCAGAGCTGGGCCTCGATCTGCTGGCGCGCCTCGTCGAGCCGGCCGGCCCTGAGCAGCAGGCGCGGCGGCGCCGCCTGGTCCCCCGCGCCCCTGGCCTCCTGCGCCCCTTGCCGCCGGCTCTCCTGGTCCTCAACACGGCGGGCGGCGCGCTCGAGGATGAGGGCCACGTACGAGGGGCCGCTCTTGGCCCAGTTCTCCGCCTTGAGGCGC
>DAOLDO010001374.1:0-1521 GCA_035327325.1 Chloroflexaceae bacterium
CGACGGCGGCGATCGGGGTGAACAGGGTGTCGAGGGCGAAGACCTGCACGGCGTAGCGCCGGCCGCCCACGCTGATGATCCGGCTCTCGTCCACGGGGGCGCCGAGCGGCCGCCCGGCGTGGGCCTCGGCGAGCACGTAGTTGTGGAAGGCCCAGGTCGGGTGGAACTCGACCTCGGCGGCGACAAAGGTCTCGGCGACAAGGGCCTGGTCGAGGGGGAGGTCGTAGGAGCGCAGCGACAGGTCGCCCGCCGGCTGGCCCGCCCACGCGGCCACCAGGCGCCGGATCGCGCCGATGTAGGCCGTGGGCACGTTGCCGTCCGAGGTGGGCGCGTAGACCGGCACGGCCTTCTCGACCGTGTCCATGCCGCGGCCGATGTAGCCGAGGATCAGCTCGCACCAGTCGCGGGCCCCGTCCTGCCAGGTGGCGTAGCGGGCGAAGCCGTCGGTGGAGCCGGCGTTGCGGTGGGCCTTGATGTGGCGGCGCAGCATGCCCCAGTTCTTCAGGTCGGACCTGGCGCAGCGCCCCGTGGTGCAGTACTGGCTCTCGTGCTGGAAGAAGGCCAGGGCCACGGCCGGGTCGAGGCCGTAGCCGACGATGATGCTGTACAGCTCGTCGCCGTGGGGCGCCGCGGGCGAGCCCGCGGCGGCCAGGATGCGGCTGAAGCTGGCCTGCGAGATGCGCGGCGCGGCGCGGAAGCTGAGCCCGGCGCTCTGGGCGGCGGCGCCTCCGGGGCTCAGCGAGCCGGCCGCTACGCCAAAGCCGATGGCCACCAGGGCCGCCAGCAGGCCCAGGCGCCGGCCCTCGCCGCGCAGCAGGGCCGGCAGGCGCAGCAGCAGCAGGCACCCGGCGGCCCAGGCCAGGGCCACGGCGGCGCGCCGCGCCGCGTCGGGCGCGAGCAGATCGAGCAGGACGAGGGGGGGCAGGCTCGCGGCGATCAGGGCGAGGGCGGTCAGGGCGCGCGGCTCGCCGCGCTCGCGCCACCAGCGGCGCGCCGGCGCATCGGGGGCCTGGGGCATTGGTCACCTCCGGTCTGAGGGGGCCTCTGCCGGGGAAGTATACACGCTTGAGACAGCAAACGGGCCCCCAATCATGCCGCGCCGCGGCGGTTGCGCTGCCCAGGCCACGCACAGTTAATGCACGGGCAGATCCCTATGGCGGGTGGTAGCAGACAATGGTGAAAAATGATAAAATCCTGACTAGCGCTGCACCTGAACAGTCGGATTGCGCCAACGGGCGGGGGTTTCTGTCGGGGGCAGCCTGCAAAACTGCGGAATGTGGTGGGGCGGGCGCCGACGCCCGCACCGGTGCCGCCGACAGGCACCGCACCCCCACCCCAGCGAACACGAGGTGGACTATGGCGTACTACCTGATCGCGGGCGCGTCCGGCTACGTTGGCTCACGGCTCGCCGAGCGGCTCCTCTCCGCAGGTCATCGCGTCCGCGGTCTCGTCCGCAACCCCGACACCCCTTTAGTCGAACGTCTCGCCTCCCGCGGCATGTGCGTCTGGACGGGCGACCTG
>DAOLDO010001375.1:0-1517 GCA_035327325.1 Chloroflexaceae bacterium
GCACCATCACGCTGCCCGCCGCCAGCACGCAGCCGAAGCCCAGCCCGCCCAGCAGCGCGAAGCCCAGCAGCAGGGCCAGCGTCCGGCTCAGGCTTTCGCCCAGGACCCCCCCGCCCATCAGCAGCAGGCCGAGCACCAGCACGGCCCGCTGCCCGTAGCGGGCGCTCAGGGGCGCCGCCGCGAACTGCACCAGCACCGTGCCCATGGCGAAGGCCGTGAACTGGCTGCCCACCACGGCCACGTCCTGACCCACGTTGGCCGCCAGGGCGGTCAGGCTCGGCCCCACAGAGGCCAGGGTCACGCCCGCCGCCAGGTAGACCAGGCAGGCGAGGCCGAGGGTGGCCCCCCGGCCGAAGCGCGGCAGCGCCCTCACGAGACCTGCGCGACGGGGCGGGCCCGCTCGCGCGAGGCGCTGCCGGCGGCCACCAGGTCCTCGTAGAGGGCGGCGATCCGGCGGGCGACCGTTGGCCAGGCGTACTCGGCGGCGCGGCGGCGCGCCCCCGCCCGTAGCCCCTCGGCCAGGGCCGGGCTGTCGAGCAGGCGCCCGATCTGCCCCGCCATGGCGGCGTGGTCGTCGGGCGGGAAGAGCAGGCCGCTGCGGCCGTCCTCCACGGTCAGCGGGAGGCCGCCGGCGTTCGAGGCGACCACGGCGGCGCCGCAGGCCAGGGCCTCGAGGGCGACCATGCCGAACGACTCGTAGTGCGAGGGCACGGCCACCACGTCGGCGGCGGCGAAGAGGGCCGGCAGCTGCTCCTGGGGCCGCGCGCCGAGGAAGCTGACCCGGTCGGCGACGCCGAGCTCGCGGCGCAGGGCGTCGAGGCGGCGCTGCTCGGCGTTCCAGGCGTGGGGGCGCCCCTCGCCCTCGCCGCCCACGAGCAGCACGCGCAGCCCCGCGGCCCACGGGCGCCCGCCCGCCCGCAGCAGGGCCAGGGCGCGGATCAGGGCGTCCATGCCCTTGAGGGGCTCCATGCGGCCCACGCAGAGCAGCAGGGCCTCGTCGGCGGGCAGGCCGAGGGCGGCCCTGGCCTCGGCCTGGTCCTGCGGGTGAAAGCGGCGCAGATCGACGCCGCAGGGCACAACCCTGATGCGCTCGGCTTCGGCGCCGTAGTTCCAGACCATCTGGGCGCGGTCGAGGGGCGTCGCGGCCACCACCACGTCGGCCTCGTGCAAGAGGCGGCGCTCGATGGCGATGCGGCGGCCGCTCTCGGTCTCATCTTTGCTGCGGGCGACGCTGTTCTTCATCGCGCCGAGGGTGTGGAACATATGGGCCACGGGCACGCCCCAGCTGCGGCGCAGGCGCAGGGCGGCCTCGCCGGAGAGCCAGTAGTGGCTGTGGATCACATCGTACGAGAGGTCCTCGCCGTCGGCGAAGCAGCGCACGCGGCTGACGAACTCGGGCAGGTAGGTGAGGACCAGGTCTTTCTCGTAGGGCGCGGCGGGGCCGGTGTGGCGGCTGAACACGCCCCCGCCCCCAGCCACCCTCTGGACTGTCGGGGCGGCTCGGTCCTGGCCGCGGG
>DAOLDO010001376.1:0-1511 GCA_035327325.1 Chloroflexaceae bacterium
TGCCACCTCCCACCTTTCACCTCCCACCTCCCACCTCACGTCAGGAACGCGCGGTAGGCCGGGTTGTCGCTCTCGTCGAGGTGGTGGTAGCCGAGGCGCTCGAGGGAGGCGCGGAAGCGGGGCAGGTCGGGCGTGGGCACCTGGATGCCGGCGAGCACGCGGCCGTGGGCGCTGCCGTGGTTGCGGTAGTGGAAGAGGCTGATATTCCAGCTCTCGTCGAGGGACTCGAGGAACTGGAGCAGGGCGCCGGGCCGCTCGGGGAACTGGAAGCTGTAGAGCCGCTCGTCGGCGGCCTCGGGGGCGCGCCCGCCGACCAGGTGGCGCAGGTGGACGATCGCCAGCTCGTTGCCGGTCAGGTCGAGGGCCTCGTAGCCGGCGGCGCCCAGGCGCTCGAGGATGGCGCCGCGCTGCTCGGGCGTGGCCAGCTCGATCCCGACGAAGATCCGGGCGTCGGGGCGGGGCGCGTAGCGGTAGTTGAACTCGGTGATGTTGAGCGGCCCCAGGTCGCGGCAGAAGCGCTTGAAGGCCCCGGGGCGCTCGGGGATGGTCACGGCGAGGATGGCCTCGCGCTGCTCGCCGATCTCGGCCCGTTCGGCCACGTGGCGCAGGCGCCCAAAGTTCATGTTGGCGCCGCAGGTCAGGGCCACCAGGGCCTCGCCGGCCAGCCCGCGCTCGACCGCGTAGCGCTTGAGCCCGGCCACGGCCAGGGCGCCCGCCGGCTCCTGCACGGCGCGGGTGTCGTCGAAGACGTCCTTGATCGCCGCGCAGACCTCGTCGGTGCTCACCCGTACGAAGTCGTCCACGTAGTCGCGCACCAGGCGGAAGGTGTGCTCGCCGACGCGGCGCACGGCCACGCCGTCCACGAAGATGCCCACGTGGGGCAGGGTGACGCGCTCGCCGGCGCGCACGCTCTGGTACATCGCGTCGGAGTCGTCTGGCTCGACCCCGACCACCTCGATCTGGGGGCTAATGCTCTTGAGGAAGACGGCGACGCCGGCGGCCAGGCCGCCGCCGCCGATGGGGACGAAGACCCTGTAGCGGGGGGCGCGCATCTGCTGCGAGATCTCGAGGCCGACCGTGCCCTGGCCGGCGATCACCAGCGGGTCGTCGTAGGGGTGGATGAAGGTCAGCCCCGACTCGGCCTGGAGCGCGTAGGCCTGGGCCTCGGCGTCGGAGTAGCTGTCGCCGTGGAGCACCACCTCGGCGCCGCGAGCCCGGCAGGCGTTGACCTTGATCTCGGGCGTGGTGATCGGCATAACGATCACGGTGCGCACGCCGAGGCGCTGGCCCGAGTAGGCCACCCCCTGCGCGTGGTTGCCCGCCGAGGCCGTGATCACGCCGCGGCGCCGCTCGTCGGGGCCGAGGTGGGCCATGCGGTTGTAGGCGCCGCGCAGCTTGAACGAGAAGATCGGCTGCAGGTCCTCGCGCTTGAGGAAGACCTCGTTGCCCAGGCGGGCGGCGAGGCGGGGCGCGGGCTGCAGGGGGGTCTCGACGGCGACGTCGTAGACCCT
>DAOLDO010001377.1:0-1510 GCA_035327325.1 Chloroflexaceae bacterium
GCGCCGCCCCCCCGGAGGAGCGCCAGCCGCGGGCGGGGGTGCTTTTGATCACCTCCGGCAACCAGGCGAGCGAGCTGGGGCCCCCGCCGCTCCAGACCCTCGGCGAGGTGCTTGACACGACCTTCGCGGGCACGGTCAGCGGGGTGCACATCCTCCCGTTCTACCCGTACACCTCGGACGACGGCTTCTCGGTGGTTGACTACCTGGCGGTGGACCCGGCCCTCGGCACCTGGGAGGATGTCGAACGGCTGCGCGGGCGCTACAGGCTGATGTTCGACGCCGTGGTCAACCACATCTCGGCCAGCAGCGCCTGGTTCCAGGATTTCCTGGCGGGCGCGCCCGGCGCCGAGACGCGCTTCCACATCATGGACCCGGCGACGGACCTGCGCGGCGTGACCAGGCCGCGCACGACGCCGCTGCTGACCCCGTTCGAGACCCCGGGGGGCACCAGGCACGTCTGGACGACCTTCAGCGCCGACCAGATTGACCTGAACTTCGCCAGCCCCGACCTGCTGCTGGAGATGACGGGGGTGCTGCTGGAGTACGTGGGCCACGGCGCCGAGCTGATCCGCCTCGACGCGATCGGCTACCTGTGGAAGCAGCCGGGGACGAGCTCGATCCACCTGCCCCAGACCCACCGGGTGGTCCAGCTCTGGCGGGCCGCGCTGGATGCCGTCGCGCCCGACGTGCTGCTGATCACCGAGACCAACGTGCCCCACGCCGACAACATCAGCTACTTCGGCGACGGGACCAACGAGGCCCAGCTAGTCTACCAGTTCCCCCTGGCGCCGCTGACCCTGCACGCCTTCGCCACGGGCGACGCGACCCGGCTGAGCGGGTGGGCGGCCGGGCTGGAGCCGCCGACGCCCACGACGACCTTCTTCAACTTCCTGGCCTCGCACGACGGGATCGGGGTGGTGCCGGCGACGGGCATCCTGCGCCCGGAGGAGGTGGCCGCCCTGTGCGCGCAGATCGAGCGGCACGGCGGCAAGGTTTCATACAAGAACAACCCGGACGGCACGCAGAGCCCCTACGAGCTGAACTGCACATGGTTCGACGCCCTCTCGGACCCGGCGAGCGACGAGCCCCTGGGCCTGAAGGTGGATCGCTTCATCGCCTCGCAGGCGATCATGCTGGCCCTGCAGGGGGTGCCGGGGCTGTACGTACACAGCCTGGCGGGCTCGCCGAACGACCACGCGGGGCTGGAGCGGACGGGGCGCTTCCGCACCCTGAACCGCGAGAAGTGGGCCCGGGCCGAGCTGGAGGCGCGGCTGGCCGACCCGGCGCGACGGGAGGCCCAAGTGCTGGGCCGGATGGCGGGGCTGCTGCGGGCGCGGCGGGCCGAGCCGGCCTTCCACCCGAACGGGGTGCAGCAGGTGCTCGACCTGGGCGGGGCGATCTTCGGGCTGGAGCGGCGGCCGCCGGGCGGGGGCGGGGCGGTGATCTGCCTGCACAACGGCTCGGGTCAAGCCCAAACGGTCCGGCTGCCGCTGCCCCCGGGCGGGGCGGC
>DAOLDO010001378.1:0-1506 GCA_035327325.1 Chloroflexaceae bacterium
GGCCATCGCCGTCGGGTCTCCCTGCACAGCCTCCCCGCGGGAGCGCCCGAAGGCCCCCCAGAGGCCCGCCCCGATCGCCAGCAGGCCGATCAGCAGGCCCAGGAGGGTCCGCAGCGGCGGGCCGCGCCGCTCAGGGGGAGGGACCGGGCGGCGGGCCGGCGCCACCCGCTCGGGCGTCGCGAAGCCCGGGCCGTCGGCGCCGGCGGGCGGCCGCGGCGTCGCGGGGGGCGCCGGCGGGCCCTGACGCGGCGGGCTGGCGTCCCCTGGCGGCGGGCCGGCGTCCAGGGGCTGGCGGGCCACAATGGTCGGCCCCACGGCGGCAGCGGGCGCGCCGGCCGCGGACTGGCGCAGGGCGTTGCGCATCGCCGCGGCGCTGCCGAAGCGCTCGTCGGCACTGAGGGCCATGGCCATCGCCAGGGCGCCCCCCAGGTCCGCCGGCACGGCGGGGCTCAGCTCGTGGGCCGGGCGCAGCGGGTCGGGCCTGCCGTTCAGCACGGCCGTGGCCCTGGCGAGGGTGTCGGCGGGCGGCTGCCCCGTCACCAGGGCGTAGAGCGTCGCCCCCAGGCTGTAGAGGTCGCTGCGTGCGTCGGTGCCCGCGCCCTGCACCTGCTCGAGGGGGGCGTACTGGGGCGTGTAGCCGAACAGGCTGGCGCCCTCGGTCGCGGCGCGGGTGGGCAGGGCGGCGCGGCCCTTGGCCAGCCCGAAGTCGAGCAGCACCACCTCGCCCCGGGCGGCCAGCTTCAGGTTCTGCGGCTTGATGTCGCGGTGGATGACCGGCGGGCTCTGGCCGTGCAGGTAGTCGAGGGCGTCGAGCAGCTGGTCGGCCCAGGCGAGGACCTGGGGCAGCGGGAAGGGCTCGCCGCGCTCGCGCAGCGCCGCCGCCAGGTCCTGGCCCCCGATGAACTCCATCACCAGGAACTGGCCCTCGGCGGCGACGAAGTGGTCAATCACGCGGGGCAGGGCCGGGTGGCGCAGGCCCGCCAGCAGCTGGGCCTCGCGCTCGAAGGCCCGCGCCATCGCCTCGCCCGTGACCAGCGTCTGCTTGAGGGCCACAGGGGCGCGCAGGCGCTCGTCCACGGCCTCGTAGACGGCGCCCATGCCGCCTTGGCCGACCAGTCCCACGATGCGATAGCGGTCGTTGAGCAGGGTCTCTGGTGCGAGCATTGGTGTCAGCGGGGGCTAGGCGCGGCGACGCAGTCACTCAGGCGCAGCCAGGCGATCTTCGCGATCTCGTCAAGGGCCGTGCGGATCTCGTCGTCGCGCCCGTTGGCCAGGCGCACGGGGAAGGCCGCCAGGATGGCGTCCTTCTTGTGCTCGCGGGCGCAGATCACGAACGGGAAGCCGAAGCGCTCTTTGTAAGCCGCGTTGTAGACCTGGAAGCGCGCCAGTTCATCGGCGGAGAGGGCGGTCAGCCCCGCCGCGGCCTGCTCGCCGGCCGACTCGGCGGTGAGGCGCCCCCCCAAGGCCCCGCCGCCCGCCAAGTCGGGGGGGGGGGGGGTCAGGGGC
>DAOLDO010001379.1:0-1506 GCA_035327325.1 Chloroflexaceae bacterium
ATTGATGGCGAGCAGGCCGTCACGGTCGGCTCGCGTCGCGGCATTTGCGCCGCCTGCTCGACCAACGCCTACCTGGCCCGACGCGACGGCGGCGGCTGGCGCGACCTCTTCCCTACCGGCCTCGGCGCGGTCATCCCCGAGCCGCCCCAGCACCCCCAGAGCACAAACCTCGGCGGGCTCTACCTGACCGGGCCCGACAGCGGGCTGGCCGTCGGCACGCGCTACTACCCCGGCGCCGCCGAGATCTTCGGCCTGCGCCTGAGCGGCGGCGCCTGGCGCTACGAGCAGATCCTGCCGATGAATGGCGCCTCGGTGACCGACGTCTTCATGGCCGACCCGACCCGCGCCCTCGTCGTCGGCACCGACGGCCTGCTCGTCAGCTACGGCTACGGGCCCCAGGCCCCCGCCCCAACCCCCGCGCCGTCCGACAACCCCGCGCGCCCGGTGCCCAACCCGAACCAGGCCGGCGTGCGCTTCTTCCCCGAGACCAGCCACACCCTGCGCGGCCCCTTCCTGCGCTACTGGGAGGCCAACGGCGGCCTCAGCCGCTTCGGCTACCCGCTCACCGAGGAGTTCGCCGAGGTGAGCAGCGAGGACGGGCGCACCTACACCGTTCAGTACTTCGAGCGGGCCCGCTTCGAGTATCACCCCGAGCTCGCCGGCACGCAGTACGAGGTCCTGCTCGGCCTGCTCGGCCACTGGGTCACCGCCGAGCGCAAGGGCGAGGCGCCCTTCCAGCCCGCCCCGCCCACAGGGCGACCGGGCGCGGTCTACTTCGCCGAGACCGGCCACACCATGGCGCCCGAGTTCGCCGACCACTGGCGGCGCAACGGCGGCCTGCCGATCTACGGCTACCCGATCAGCGAGGCCTTCTACGAGGTCAACGCCGCCGACGGGCGCAGCTACCTGGTCCAGTACTTCGAGCGCAACCGCTTCGAGTACCACCCCGAGCTCGCCGGCACGCCGTACGAGGTCCTGCTCGGCCTGCTCGGCAGCGAGTATCTGGCGGCCAAGGGCTGGCGGTAGGGTGAGGTGTGAGGGGTGAGGGGTGAATCTGCTACGGCTGTGCTCGTGGTGGATCACACCTCACACAGCGAGCGACAGCGAGCGCCTCACACCTCACACCGCGAGTGCAGCGAGCGCCTCACAGCTCAGCTATAATGTCCGCATGGACGATCTCCTGCTAGACGATGCCGAGCTGGGCGACAGGCTGCGGGCCTGGCTCGCGGACGCGCCGGACGGGGCCTTCGCGATCTCGCTCGAGCGCCTGGGCGACGGGCGGGTGCTGCTGCGCCCCCTCCCCGAGGCCACCCCCGAGCTGCTCGCGCGCCTGCGGGTCACCATGGCCAAGTACCGCGAGGCCCTCATGAACCTGAGCTGATGCGCCACCTCAGCGCCGAGGAGCTCCTGGTCGTCCACCAGGCGCTGATTGAGACCTTCGGCGGCATGGCGGGGATCACCGAGGCCGGCTTCGCCAGGCTCGAGGCGGCCGCCGCCACGCCGCTG
>DAOLDO010001380.1:0-1501 GCA_035327325.1 Chloroflexaceae bacterium
GCTCCCCCGCCTCCAAGGGCCTGCTCGAGGTGCGCCTCGGCGGCCCGCCCCCCCCCCCCCCCCCCCCCGCCGGCGCCGCCCCCGCCCTGCGCAACCCTCTCTGGCGCCTCACCTGGGCCCTCGCCCACGTCAAGGGCGAGGACGAGGATATCCGCATCCCCGGCTTCTACGACCTGGTCGAGGGCCCCACCCGCGAGGAGAACGCCGCCCTGCGCGCGATCAGGCTCGACGAGGCCGGCCGCCTCGCCGCCTGGGGCGCCGACCAGTTCCTCTTCGGCATGGGCGGCGTCGCCCTTGTCCGCGCCGAGGTCACGCTCCCCACCTGTAACCTCAGCAGCATCCACTGCCTCCCCGAGCACGACCTCGCCCAGCTCCCCTCCACCGCCACCGCCGTGCTCGATTTCCAGCTCGTCCCCCGCCAGGACCCCGACACGGTCGCCCGGCTCCTGCGCGCCCACCTCGACGACCGCGGCTTCGCCGATGTGGCTCTCGAGCGGCTGCCTGGCGGATATCCCCCCGCCCGCACCGACCCCGACCACCTCTTCCTCCGCCAGACGGCCGCCGCCGGCGCCGAGGTCTTCGGCACCCTGCTGCCCCTCGTCCCCGCCGGCCCCTTCACCCTCCCCCTCCAGCTCTTCGTCGAGCGCCTCCAGTGCCCCGTCGCCTCGGTCGGCCTCGCCTTCCCCGACAGCTCGCCCTACGGCCCCGACGAGCACGTCCCCCTCGACGCCCTCGTCCGCCACGGTCAGCTCCTCAGCGAGCTGCTCCTCGCCCTCGCCGGCGAGTGAGCCCCCAGCCATCACCCCCCTGTCCCCCTCTCTCTGAGCGGGAGAGGCGGCGCCCAGCCTGCCCTGCTGCGGTGCGCGGGGCGCAGCCGTCCGTCGCGGGCGTACACCGGCGGTGCGCGAGGCGCGATCGTCCGTCGCGGGCGTACACCGGCGGTGCGCGAGGCGCGACCGTCCGTCGCGGGCGTACACCGTCCGCCGCGGGCGTGCTTCAGACCGTCGCGCCCGGCGCGAAGCCGAGGATGTCTATGCGCGAGCGGGCGAGCTCGACATAGTCGCCCGGCTCGACCCTGGCCTTGCCGAGGGCGCCCGACAGGCTGTCGGCCGTGAGGCTGGTGCGCAGCCCGATCACCCCCAGGCCGATGTCGAGGCTCAGCTCGGTGTACAGGGTCTCGTAGGGCAGGCGCCCCCGCTCGGCCTCCCAGGCCGCCACCTCAACGACGCGGCCCAGGATCAGGGGGCGCGTGCTCACCCCGCCGCGCCAGCCCGGCTCGGGTCGCAGCCCCAGTCGCCCCGGCAGGGGCTGGAGGCGCAGGCCGCTCAGGGCGCAGACGAGACGCGCGCTGCCGGCCCGCCCCGCGTCGCCCTCGGCGACCCGGTGGTGGCGGTCAACCACGCCGAGCAGCAGGCCCGCGGGCAGCTCGTCGGCCCTGCCGGTCGGGCGCAGCACGATCTGGGGCAGGTAGCGTCGCCCGTCGGGGTGCGGCTGCCCCGGC